>DASZMF010001082.1:0-11101 GCA_035552035.1 Candidatus Angelobacter sp. | reverse complement strand
CGGAGATCCCACATCACCTGTGGGAGTTACCAACAATCGCGGATCGCTCTATTCCGTGCTTGCTCCGGCAACGACGGAAGGAATTGTGCAGACCGGCTTTGGCCCGCCAGCGCCGGTGCCTTCACCCACGCCGGGCCCAACGCCAGCTAAAACCGGATCGCTTTACGCACCCGGCATTACCCAACCCGCTGGAATGCTCTGGCTTGGCACACACGCATGGATTGCCGACGCCAGCCGCGGATTCTGCCGCATTGATCCCAGCAGCCCGGGAGTAGCCGCGCTTTCAAATTGCTTTAAGCCCACAGCCACGTTTGTCGCGGGTCAACCTGCTTTTGATGCCGCAACCAGTAACGTCTATGTTCCAGATGCCGCCGCTGCGAGTTCGGGAATTTATCGCGTCTCCTATATTTCTGCCAGTGAAACATTGGGCGCTGCGGCCAACCTGGGCAATGGCAATCTCACACCAACTGCGGTTGTGGTTGCGCTGGATGGCTCGCTGTTCATCGGCAGCAGGTCGAACGGCAACATTAATAAAATCACCACACCCGCCACCACGCCGGCAGCTCCTGTTCGCGTGGCCACAACTTCCAACGGCCTGGGAGTGCGGTCAATGATCTTTGTATCCAATGATCTTTACCTGGCTGAGACTGTGAATGTAACTGTGGTTATTCGCGCCTCTCCCAGTCTCACGAAAGGCAAGGGCGTGATCGTGGGTCCCGCGCAGGCCAAGGGCGCAACGCCGTTGTTGAACGTTACAACCCCGCTTTCACTGGCGGCTGACACAACCATTCCGTCGCACGTCCTGCTTTACATCGGCAGCGACCCGCTTGGGCCCGGCAACGTTGGCCAGGTGGATAAATGGGACATCCTGCTACAGACGGACAAGGTCTGGGCCGATACAGGAATCATCGGCGCAATTCCAACATCGTTCGCCAACCCGTCTGGACTTGCGCTCGCTCCCGGCGGAATTCTGTACGTTGCCGATGATCCCAGCGTCAACGCCGCAGGAACAACCGCAACACCAAATCAGGGACACGTCTATAGCGTAGGCCCGTAAAGAAAGCATTTGTTCTCAAACGGAAGAGGCTGGTGGGTTAGAGACCATCAGCCTCTCCCGGAGAAAAAAATCAAACGTAACGACCGAAGGAAGTACGAGGTAATTTTAAGATGAGCCGGATTATTCCAATTGTTGTTCTTTGTCTTGTCAGTATGGGCCACGCACAGAGGAGAGGCAGCCTTCCGGGTGCCTCTGATCCTCATCAACCGCGAGCTTCACAGCACGCGACCTCTGCGGTTGCCGCGCAGCCGGCGGTAATCATTCAGGCCAGGAATATGGCCAGTGAACTTGGCGGCGATGTTGCGGTAATCAAGATGAATGGATTGTGCCCCGCCGGGGGAGCAAAGGACCAGCCAGCTTGCGCCACCACGGTGACGAAGGACCAGTTTGAAGACGTGCTTTCCGCAGTGAGCCTGGGAGGACAGGCATTTTCTCCCGCCGCGGTCCGCAACGTTGCGGATGACTATGTGCAGAACCTGATTCTGGCTGACGCCGCCGAAAAGGCCGGCATGGAAAAAGATCCGCGCATAGCAGAATTGCTGCGCATCGTGCGGGTGCGCACGCTGGCTGAAGCCTACCGCCGCAAGATGGAAGAGAAATATCGCAATCCATCGCAAGAAGAGATCGAAAAATATTATCAGGAAAATATTGCGCGGTATGAATCTGTTCGCGCTGAACGGCTGATGATTCCGAAATTCCATCCCCGGTGGCCCAAAGATGTAACCGGTGAGTTTCAGAAAAAAGCGGCAGTAGTGGCGGCGGAAATCCGCGAGCGCGCCGCCGCCGGCGAGCCTTTTGACCGGCTGCAAAATGATGCGTTCCTGAAACTTGGAATTACTCCGCCCAGCATGGTCCCGGAAACCGGACTGCGCCGCCGCGGCACTTTCCCGCTTGAAGTGGGAAATGAAATTTTTGCGTTGAAGCCTGGCGAAGTCAGTCATGTAGAAAGTGAATCAGGCGGATACGTGGTGTACCGGCTCATTGACAAGCCCACCGCCTCGCTCGATCAGATGAAAGGCGAAATTGTCCGCGAGCTATACCAGCAGAAAATGGAATTGGCGGTGAAGGGAACTTTGCATGCAGTGAAGACAGAGTTTAACAATCAATATTTTGCGCCGCCCTCCACCCCGCGCGCGTTGCCGGTGGGAGGAAAGGCGCCAGCTCCCGGCACCGGCAAGCGCCGCATGCAGCCTTCGCGCAGCGTGAAGGTGCCGCCTGTTGCAGAGAAATCGGCGGTGCAGCCGAGCAAAACGGACAAGCACTGATTCACAACGATTGCAAGAGCGCGGACAGGAACAGCAAGGCAGTGCGCCTGCGTGAATTCCCTGCAAGCGTAATGGACTGCATTGGTTAAGAGTATTCGAGCAAGCTGGTAAATAAAGCTGAAAATTAAAAGCTTTAATTTAAATTTAATGAGCTTCTAATTCATTTTAGCCACACTGCAAGTGACAACAGATAACAGGTTGGCGCATTCGTACATCGGCCAACCGGATTTTTTCTTATGACTTCGTTTCTTCACAAGTTGCTTCGCGGTTCGGTTCTGGCAATCATGATCCTGCTTGCCGGCGCGGCCAACCTCATCTGCGTATCTTATGATGCGGACGATGACGATGACACACCGCCTGTGACCGTTGAGATGAGTCTGGCTGCGCCGTGCAGAAAAAATCTTCACATCCCGCAGCAGCAAAATCACGCAAGCCTTGTGACTGGGGAGCCTCAAGCTGAATTGATTGCACCCCTTCGGACGGAATCAGCTCCTGTTTTCAGCCAGACTGCCCCGCAATTTGTAGCGCCTCTCAGAACTTAAGACCCCATTCACTCCATAGCTGTTTGTTCGCCGACGCCAGAAGGCTTTGCACGCAACTGTTCTCTGTTCTAGAACAATGCCTGCATCCGCGCCAGTATCTCTGCTTGAATGCAGAAACCCGGGCCTGGTATGCGCCAACAGTCAGCACTCAATTTTCTCAAAATAGCATTCACCGCGATCAGGCCGCCAATTGTGTTCCCAAGGGGAAGCTGCATTGACCAGCCTCGCCTTGAGGACACGGACAAGACTAGAAAAGATTCTTTCTTGACGCTGCCTCTTGAACGTTTGGATGGGCCAACTTCATAACGGTCCGCTTCATCTGCCGACGGGCAAGAAACGGGCAAAAGGAGGTTTTTTACTGAACATTAGGCACCTTACAACTTTTCTCCTAAAATTTATCGCCCTATGGGCGGGCCGGGCTGCAAAGTCCGGCCATTTTTTTCAGTAGCTTCAATGCGGGGCTGTGGGCGCAAGACTTGTTGTTCTCTAACAAATATTCAGGCGTCTTCTAAAACTTTTCTTAATTACAACTACCAACGATACAAATCTGAAAGCCGCATCCTATAATCGTGCCAATAAGGGAATCCAAGTGTTGATCTCTCAGGCCTCCTCTTTTGTGGTCAATTCTGGAACCGTCAGAGTTACAGCTTATATATTTCCCAGACAAACTCCTTCCCTGGAAAAGCGAGAACGCAAATGTCTAATTCTGTTGAGACATATCACCCGCGGGTGGCCCAACTGGAGCGGTTGCTGGAGCAGCGGACCGCGGAGCTGAGTGACACCAGAAAAGAGCTGGAGAACTTTAGCTACTCTGTTTCTCATGACCTGCGCGCCCCGCTGCGCCACATCAACGGCTACGCAAAAATTATCATGGAAGATTATGGCGCCGCGTTAGACCCGGAGTGCTATCGCCATTTCAAAAATATTGAAGAAGGCGCCCTCAGGATGACCGCCCTGATGGACGAGCTGGCCAAGCTGTCACGCATTGGGCGGCAAGAACTGTCACGGCAACAAGTGGCTCTGGACGCCCTGGTACAGGATGTGGAGAGCGACCTGACCATGGAATTCCCCAACCGCAAAATCGAGTGGCACAATGGGCACCTTCCCCAGACGGAATGCGATGCCGCGCTGATGAAGCAGCTTTTTGTCAACCTGCTCTCCAATGCGGTGAAGTTCACGCGCCGCCGCGAACATGCCCTGATTGAAACGGGCGCAATCCACGAGAATGGCGGGACCACGGTTTTTGTCCGCGATAACGGCACCGGCTTTGACATGAAGTATGCTGACAAGCTCTTCACCATTTTCCAGCGGCTGCACTCCCAGCAGGACTTTGAAGGCCATGGCGCCGGACTGGCGATTGCAAAACGTATTGTCAGCAAACATGGCGGCATCATCTGGGCCGAGTCGGCGCTGAATCAGGGCGCTACTTTTTATTTCACGCTGGATGGGCTTTCGCCCCAGGGGCGTTAACGCAAATGGGCAAGATGTCAGAATTCGTTCAGGCCCGCACCTACCAGCTGCTGACTGCGGCGTGCGCTTCTATTGCCGTTCTTGGCGGCCTTGTGGTCATGGTGGGCTGGTGGCTCCATATTGTGATTCTCACCAGTATTGTCCCGGGCCTGGTCACCATGAAGCCAAATACCGCCGCGTGCTTTCTCCTGGCCGGCCTGGCACTCTGGCTTCTGCGCGCACCGGTTGCAAATCCCACAGCGTTTAATGTGGTTGAAAAATGGGCCGCGCGGTTCTTTGCCGCACTCATTATTATTGTCGGCGCTATTACATATGGTGAACGGGTATTTGGCTGGACCGCGGGCATTGACGAACTTCTTTTTCACCAGACACTCCTGGCCACCCAGGTGCCCCGCCCCGGTTTAATGGCAACCGCCACGGCCCTGGCGTTTGTGCTGCTCGGTATTACGCTGCTTCTACTGGATTGGGAAACACCAGGCAGGCATCGGCCCGCTCAGGGGCTGGCGCTGGCAGTGGAGCTGATCGGATTCATTTCATCGCTGGGCTACCTGTATGGTGTGCAACTGCTGTTTGGCGCAGCGGGTTATTCCGCGGTGGCTGTGCACACAGCAGTCGTATTCATGGTATTAGGTTTTGGAATATTGTTTTCCCGGCCCGACAGCGGTTTTATGGCTGTACTGACCAGCGACCGGCTGGGTGGATTAATGGCGCGCCGCCTGCTGCCATTTCTTCTTTTATCGCCCGTGGTCATAGGATGGGTCAGGCTTCGCGGGGAGCATGCAGGGTTTTATCATCCGGCTTTTGGGTCAGCCATTTTCACCAGCGGCTATGTGGTCATACTCGCTTCCGTGGTGTGGTTTTATGCCTCATGGATGAACAACGCTGACCTGGCGCGCCGCCGCGCGGAGGACCGCGATGAGGAACTGGCGGCCATTGTCGATTCTTCGTCCGATGCGATTGTCGGCAAAACCCTGGACGGCACAATTACCAGTTGGAACCGCGGAGCGGAGCGTATCTACGGATACAAAACGGAAGAAGTGCTGGGCAAAAACATCAGCATTGTGGTGCCGCCAAGCCATGCTGAAGAACTGCCGCGCATCCTGACTGAAATCCGCAAGGGATTTCCCATTGAGCGTTTCACCACGGTGCGGCGGCGCAAAGACAAAGTATTGATCCACGTCTCGCTCACCACTTCGCCGGTGCATGACCGTGAAGGCCGCGTGATTGGTGCCTCTGACCTGGCGCGCGATATTACCCAGCAGAAACAGGCGGAAGAACGGCTCAGCCAGAGCCAGGCACAACTCAAGGGCATTATCGATTCCGCCATGGATGCTGTGATCACCGTTGATCAGCGGCAGCAGGTGCTCATGTTCAATCGCGCGGCGGAAAAAATGTTTGGCTATCATGCGGAAGAAGTGGTTGGGCTGGCGCTTGAACAGCTCATTCCGCAGAGGTATCGTCCGGGGCATGGCGAGCACATAAAAAACTTTGGCAAGACCGGAACCACCAGCCGGGCCATGGGAACGCTGGGCGCGTTGAGCGGCCTGCACAAAGAGGGAAAAGAATTCCCGATTGAAGCTTCCATTTCACAAGTTGAGGTGGACGGAAATAAGTTTTTTACGGCCATTGTGCGCGACGTAACAGAGCGTATCCGCTCGGACCGCGCTTTGCGCGAGCAAGCCAGCGTGCTGGACCTGACACAGGTCCTGGTGCGTGACATGGACGACCGCATTGTGCTCTGGAACCGCGGCGCGGAAAAGCTCTATGGTTTTACTCTGGAAGAGTCGCTGGGACGGATCTCGCATGAACTGTTCAAGACGGAATTTCCAGAGCCCTTGCAGGCGATCTATGAAAAGTTGATGGACACCGGCGAATGGGAAGGCGAGCTGACGCACAGCAAACGCGACGGCAGCCAGATTGTTGTAGCCAGCGTGTGGACCCTGGAGCGCCACAGCAATGGCCAGCCCTGGCGCATCCTTGAAGCCAATACTGACATAACCGCCCGCAAGCGCGCTGAAGATGCTGTCCAACTGGCGCAGGCGCGCCTGCTCTCCGCGCTTGAAGGCGGACGCATGGGCACGTGGATCTGGGACATCGGCAAAAACAAAATTGATTGGGATGATGCTCTGACGGTTGTCTTTGGACGCACCGCGGCAGAAATGGCTGGCGGATCGCTGGAGCCTTTCCTCTCCTGGGTGCATCCACAAGATCGGGAGCGCGTGCAGGCGGAGATCGAAACTATTTTGCAGAATGGCACGAACTACGACTCTGAATATCGCCTCTTCCGTCCAGACAAAACGCTGGTCTGGATTGCTTCGCGCGGCCGAGTGGAGCGCGATAGGGAAGGCCGGGCGTTTCGCATGACTGGCATCTGCGTGAACGTGACCGACCGCAAGAAGATGGAAGAACAGCTTCTGCAATCGCAAAAGATGGAGTCGCTGGGGACACTCGCCGGCGGCATTGCCCACGACTTCAACAATATCCTGCTGGCCATTGGCGGTAACGCCAGTCTGGCAATTGAGGAAGTGCCGGCCGACCATCCGGCGCAGCAAAGCTTGAGCGAGATTGCCAAAGCCGGCGCGCGCGCCAGCAGCCTGGTGCGGCAGATTCTGGCTTTCAGCCGGCGCCAGACACCGGATCGCAAACGCATTGACGTGCGAGCCGTGGTGGAAGAAGCGCTGGCGTTGCTCCGCGCCACGTTGCCCACGCGCATTGATATCCGCGCCCATTTTGCCGTGGACCTTCCTGCGATCATGGGCGATTCCACGCAGTTGCACCAGGTCATCATGAACCTGTGCACCAATGCCGCGCGCGCCATGGGAGAACAACCTGGCCTGCTTGAAGTGAATGCTAAACCATTCAACGTGACGCAAGAATTTGCCATGAGCGTTGCCCGGCTGCGCGAAGGGGAATATGTGCGCATCTCTGTGAGTGACAATGGCTGCGGCATGGATACAGCCACGGCGGAGCGCATCTTTGATCCTTTCTTTACCACGCAGCCGCCCGGACAAGGCACTGGCCTTGGTCTCTCTGTGGTGCACGGCATCATGAAAGACCATGATGGCTCCATTGCTGTTTACAGTGAATTGGGCAAAGGCACAATCTTTCATCTGTATTTTCCCGCCGCTGCTGCGCCTGTCAGCAAACCAGCTGCTCCCGTTGCGCCACCGCATGGCCATGGCGAACATCTTTTATATGTTGACGACGAGGACGCACTCGTCATGCTGGCCTCGCGCAGCTTAAGCCGCCTTGGTTATCGTGTTACAGGGCACACAAATCCCGCGGAGGCAGTGCAGGCTTTCCGCGAAAATCCCGCGCAGTTTGCTGCCGTGATTACCGATCTTTCCATGCCCGGAATGTCCGGCGCGGAACTGGCGCGGGCCATTCTTGCTATACGGCCAGATGTTCCCGTGGTGATGACTTCTGGCTACATCCGGCCTGAAGACGAACTGGAAGCGCGGCAAATCGGCGTGCGGGAGGTGATTCTGAAACCTGACACGATTGAAGAACTGGCGAAGGCGCTGCATCGCGTGTTTGCCGGCGTCACCACGCCGTCTGCGCCGCGCTCGTCCTGACGCGCCAACCTCAGCCAGCGATTTCCGGATTCTTCTCTAGATATCTCTTCACCGCCGGACAAACCGGAATCACCTTGAGCTGATTGAAGCTGGCATACGCCAGCGCGGCGCGGATCAACTGGGTGCCAATGCCGCGTTTGCGCAACGGCTCTGGCACTTCAGTATGGTTCAGGCTGATGGTATGCGGTGTGCGCGTGTATTGCAGAACGGATTTGTCTTTGCCTTCGCCAATCTCAAACTGGCCCTGTTGCTCATTGTGTGTAACAGGATTCGTCGCCATGAAAAAATCCTTTGTTTGCCTCGCAGAACGCTGCTGGCACAAAATTCTACGCCAGTAGCGCCTCTGCGCAACACATTGTTTTTTACCAACTGCCTTGATGCCACTTATTTTTGATGCAGGAAGCCGTTTCTGCGCTTGCGGCCACGTGCACGATTCCGTTGAGGTTGAGTACGTTACGCACGTCCGCACACTTTAGCCTTCCCGCCGGCTGCCGAACTTCCTTGCTCCGCGGCCCACTCCTTGACATAATTTTCTGGAATGCTCAAACGCCACATTCGCGCCGCCTCTGCCCTGGCGATTTTCGCCATGGGTTTTGGCGCTACAGCTTCCATGAAGGATGTGGTCAAGCCGTTCTCCGTGTATCACGATGGCGACGACCTCGTCTTCTCGCCTGAACATGCCGGCACGCGCAAGCTGGCCGCCGTGGGACCATGGAACCTGGGCGAGCGCCTGGGCGATGACAAGCCCGCCGACAAGCGCCTGAATCTTTATGTGGTGCTGCCGGGCTCGCAATATCGCACGCCGGGCAAGGCCGAATATGACCACAATCTGGTCATCAACAAATACACGGTTGACGGCAAAGCGCGCGACTGGGACGTCTTCTGGTGCCTCATCCTCGATCCCGCTCTGCGCCCTGACCTGCGCAGCGAGCGCGACCTGCTCATGGCCAAGCACCAGACGTTTCGTCCGGCTACGCTGTTTGACTTCAAAGACATTCCTTCGCACACCATCATAGCGGAGCGGCTCGGCATAAAATCCATGGCGGATATGAAACGCTACCGCCTGAAAGATGGCTCGCTGCCACGTTTGCTGATCCTGCCCGCGCGATTGGCTGTCCGCGCCACCGCAGAAATTCGCGATGTAACGATTACGCATCCTGAGGCTACTGCTGTCGCCGCGCATTGAGCCGTCCTTGCCGTTGATTGAAAGCGCACACTATCTCGCTCAACCTTGGATCGGCAGCAACTGATTTCCAAATAATGCCTACTTCCAAACAAACGTCATCGTAAAAGAAGAACGTCATCCTGATGTCCGTTAAGCTCACCCGCGTTTTCTTCAGCGGGTGAGTAGGACGGAAGGACCTTGCGCTTGCTTCATCCAGATTCGCCGCTTTCCCCGCCATCGCTCCACTCCATTTATACTGAGTGCGTACTCTCTGGAGAACGCACTGCTTCCTTATATTCATCTTGGCCCGCTGGAAATACCTACATTCGGCTTGCTGATGGTTCTGGCCTTCGCCGCCTCTTACTTCGCGCTTGAAGCGGAGATCGTGCGGCGCAAGCTTGGGTTCACGCCTGCCGACCTCGCTCTGCTGGCGGAAGATAAGAGCCGCAAGCTGATGAAGCTTGATCCTTACACCATTGTGGCCGTGGTGGCGTTTGCCGGAATTATTGGCGCAAAAATCTGGCACATCGTTGATACACCTGCTGACCGGCTCACCCTGGATACACTCAAGAGCTTTGGCGCATTCTTCGTGTGGCTGCGCGGCGGCTTTGCCTGGTTCGGAGGCTTCGTCGCCGGCATTGCTGCGCTGCTGGTCATTGCGCGGCAAAATCGCATCAACATGCTTACCATGCTCGACCTTTGCAGCCCCGCCGCGGCCATCGGCTACGCCGTGGGGCGCATCGGCTGCCTCATCTCTGGCGACGGCGATTACGGCAAGCCAACGAATCTTCCCTGGGGCATGTCCTTTCCAGACGGCCTGGTTCCCACAACACAAACCTGCGGACAGGCCATTGACGCGCTGCATCCGCATGGCTGGCCCGTCGCCTGCGCCGTCCATCCCACGCCGATTTATGAGTTCATCGCCTGCGTGCTGCTTGGCTGGTATGTCTGGCATCTCGGTTCTCGTATAAAGCCGTTGCCTCCCGGAGTCATCGTCGGCGAGTTCCTTATTCTTTTTGGCGTTGAGCGTTTTCTCGTGGAGTTCATCCGTATCAATCCCCGGATATTTCTGGGGATGAGTAACGCCCAGGTCGCCGCGCTGCTTACGGTGTTTGCGGGAATGGTGTTGCTGGCTGTGGCGTGGAGCAGCGCCAGGAAAGCACGCCAAATTTCCAGTGATCATTCAATTTCTGCATCCTGAGAGGTTGTAAAACATTTTTTCGATCACTCATTGAATAAGCTCTGCTGGCTAAGTTCCTCCGCGTCTCCGCGCCTCCGTGGTGAAAATTGGTTTTCACTCTGCTTCTTCCGGTTCAAAATCCACCCGTCCCACATTGCTCATCGCCAGTTGCAGATAGTAGGCCAGCTTGGTCGCGCGTTTTTCCTCCAGCGTGCCGTCCAGCAGCCCTTGCGCGCCTTTCGTGATCGCCACCTGGATCGCATTTGCATCATCCAGCGCCGGCAGGTTGAACTGCATCGGACGCGCAGCCTCCATCGCCAGGTGCATATTGCAATATTTATGCCCGCGCATCTTCGCCGCACGGCAGAACTGCCCGTTAGCTTTCTGGTATTCGCATCGCGGCGCGCGATTGGCCTTCTCCAGGTTCTCCCGCAGCATCGTGTACACATCATGGCGTTCGCCGTCAGCCAGCTTCGCCACTTTCTGTATGTCCGGATTCGCCGCTATCAGCTTCTGGCAGGCGGCAAACGCCTCGGCCAGCTGCGTAAACACGCGCGCCGCCTCCGTGCGCGGCCACCGTTCTTTCAGCCCTTCTTCATGTTCCCGCTGCCGGCGGTCATCGCGTATCTTGAATACCCTGTCCATGTCCTCGCCGGTCTTCACCGTCGTGCTCCATAACCTGTCTTCTTCTTCGGTAAAACCTCTATGATTTTCTTCTGATTTAGGCATGCTCACCTCGCACCTTATATTTTCGTTAAATATTTTTGATCATCACGGTCCCTTGAACTTACCGGTCACCGAAATTGATTTTGCTTCACCCGATCACCCGATGTCCCGATGTCCCGAT
>DASZMF010001081.1:0-5257 GCA_035552035.1 Candidatus Angelobacter sp. | reverse complement strand
AACAGTATCCACGTTCCGGGGACAGGCCGAGCGGGCTGTAAACAACGTGGCCAGCAATATGAAGGATGCCACCGGAACTGACCTTCGTAATCTCTAAATACCTCGTAATCTCTAAAAGAAGCTGCGCGATAGAGGCGGCGGAGCCCATCCGCCGCCGCGCAATTCCTTGACACCTATCTGCACCCCCTTTATCCTTAGATATTGTCCTTGGCGTCTCCCCCGTCAACTGAGTGTTAATTTCCGGAGCGGGCCTTATGTTTATAAAAATAAAGGATCTTGAGCTCCGAAATCTGGAATTTGATGAGTCTCTTGCGCCTGGCGTGATTGATTTAGGCGAAGATCAGATACAAACAGCGCCACTAAAGACCTCGGGTCGCGCAGAGCTGATCCGGGAAGACCGTGGCGGGCGTAACATTGTTGAGGACATACGCTTTGTAGGCAGCTTGTCCACGGAAGTGCAGGTGCGCTGCGCGCGCTGTCTTGATCCGGTGGACAATGTGGTTGCAGAAAAGTTTGACCTGCTTTACCGGCCGCTGGGCGTGGATGCCAAAGGAGATGAAGTGGCCATCTCTGAGGCGGAAACAGAGATTGGGTATTATCAGGGTGATGGGATGCTGCTGGAAGATGTCTTGAAGGAGCAGATTCTTCTGGCGCTACCGGCAAAGCAGCTCTGCCAGGCCAACTGCAAAGGGCTGTGCCCGCAGTGCGGCAAGAACCTGAATCTGGAAAGCTGTGATTGTGTGATCACCATGCCAGATCCGCGCTGGTCGGCACTGGAAGATATTCGCAAGAAACTGGAAAGATAAAGTTTAAAGAAATTGTGCGCCAGGTTTAGGCCGGCGCCAAAAGGGAAAGGAACCACCATGCCAAATCCAAAACGGCGGCACTCACAAAAACGTACATCCACCCGCCGCGCCCATGATTTTCTTACGGCGCACTCCGCTTCAGAGTGCCCCAATTGCCATGAAAAGAAGATGCCGCATCGCGTATGCGGCAAATGCGGATACTACAAGGGCCGGGAAATTGTGCAGGTAAAAGAAAACGCATAAGTGCAAACGCCAGTAGAAACAGTCATCGCTGTTGACGCAATGGGCTCAGATCGGCATCCCAAGCCTGAGGTTGAAGGCGCATTGCTGGCCGCTCGCCATTATGGTGTAAAGGTGTTGCTGGTGGGGCCTGAAGACTTGCTGCGCCGGGAACTGGCCGCGCATCCCTCTGCCCGCCATCTGCCGGTGGAAGTGGTGAACGCCACTGAAGTCATTGGCATGGATGAAAAAGCCGCGCAGGCCGTGCGCACCAAGCGCGATTCCAGCATGCATGTGGGCTTGCGCCTGGTAAAAGAAGGTCAAGCCGTGGGATTTGCCACGGCAGGCAATACTGGTGCGGCGATGATCGCCGGCAAAATGGTTTTAGGCGCGCTGTCGGGCGTGGACCGTCCGGCATTGGCCAGTGTTTTTCCCACCTCCGCTGGAAAGCTGAAACCTTCGCTGCTGATTGATGTAGGCGCGAACGTGGATTCCAAGCCGCACAATCTGGCGCAGTTCGCGCTGATGGGCGAGATGTACTATCGCGCTATCTTTAAAAATCCCAAGCCTACCGTGGGCCTGCTCTCCGTGGGTGAAGAAGAAATTAAGGGCAACGAGCTTACGCGCAAAGCGCATACGCTGTTCAAAGAACTGCCAATCAACTTTGTGGGAAACGTGGAAGGCCGCGATTTATACAACGGCAAAGTGGATGTAATTGTTTGCGACGGTTTTGTCGGCAATGTGGCGCTTAAGATTTCTGAAGGCCTGGTGGAGGCCGTGCGCTTTCTGCTGAAAGAATCTCTGACCTCGACCATTACGTCACAGGTTGGCGCACTGCTGGCGCGCAAAGCCTTTGCCAACTTCGGACGCAAACTCGACTACGCCGAATACGGCGGAGCACCGCTGCTCGGGCTGAAAGGCGTAGCTATCGTAGGCCATGGACGCTCCAACGCCAACGCCATCAAAAACGCCATTCGCGTGGCCAAGGAATTTTACGAATCGGGCATCAACACAAATATTGCAAAAGAGCTGGCGAACGCCGGCAAGGCGGTTGAGTCGGCATGAGCCATAGCCCGGTTACTTTTCTCTTTCCCGGACAGGGATCACAGGCAGCAGGCATGGGCAAAGAGCTGGCCGCGCTCTATCCTGTGGCGCGACACACTTTTCAGGAAGCCGATGACGCCCTGGGTTTCGCCATCTCGCAGCTTTGCTTTGAAGGTCCGGACGATCAGCTTAAACTCACAGAAAATACCCAGCCAGCCATTGTGACCATGAGTACCGCCGTTGCGCGTGTGCTGCAAGAGAAGGGAATCGTTCCGCAATTTGCCGCCGGACACAGCCTGGGTGAGTACTCAGCCCACGTGGCTGCGGGAACTCTTTCATTTGCTGAAGCTGTCCGCACGGTGCGTGATCGCGGACGCTACATGCAGCAAGCCGTGCCGGCCGGCGAAGGTGGAATGGCAGCGATCCTGGGCATGCCGCTGGACCAACTCCAGCAGGTTTGTGCTGACGCCGCGCAGGGTGAAATTGTTTCCCCGGCCAATATTAATTCGCCAGACCAGATTGCCATCTCTGGCCACCAGAAAGCCGTGGAGCGCGCTGCTGAGTTGGCTAAAGAGCGCGGCGCCACGAAGGCCATTATGCTGGTGGTAAGCGCGCCGTTTCATTGCGCGCTGATGCAGCCGGCACAAGACCGGCTGGAAAAAGATATGCAAGCGCTTCACTTCAAAAACCCTGAGTTCCCGATCATCGCCAATATTGACGCCACGGCCAAGACAACTGGTGAAGAATCCCGCCAGGCGCTGGTGCGCCAGGTGACAGGCGCGGTGCAATGGGCCAAATGCATGCAGACTCTGATTGGCCAGGGCGTAAAGACGTTTGTTGAAGTTGGTCCGGGAAAAGTGCTGACCGGACTCATGCGCCAGATTGACCGGTCACAAACCTGCCTGAACGCTGAAGACGAAGCGTCCGTTCAGAAGGTCAGCAATCTGTTCGCTGCTGCGGCCAAAGAGTAGTTCTCTTCAAAATACTAAAACATTCTTCTGAGCAATTTCGCAATAGACGTTGTGCAGTCTTACTGCTGCCCGTGGCACAAAACCTTCAGCGGTGAATCTGTTACGGTCTTGGTCTTTTTTTCCACCCACATGGATCTGGGATCGGCACGGTTATTGATGGTAACCACCACGATCACGCCGCTGGGGCTGGCGAAGTCTTTCTTCGGCGGCTCCAGGGCGCAGTTCACCTGATGGCTGGTGATGGCGCCGTAATCGCCTGATGGTCCCCAATCGAGCTTGAACTGGTTGACCGTGTACGTATATCTGTCTGGATGCTGCTTCCAGTCAGAGTCGCCCTGGTAGATGCCGTACGCGGCGTCAAAATCTTTTTGCTCAATGGCATGAAAGAAATTGTTGATGACCTTCGTCTCTGAGTCATAGCGGGTGAAGTACAGATACGCCGTGACTACAATCACAAACACAACCACGGTGGCGATCAGTCTGCGGCGCTTCTGGGCCGGCCGCGGATCGTATTCTTTTGCGTCCATCAATGCCATGCGAAAAGTCCTTAGAGAGTGCGTTTGAACAAAAGGGTTGAGAGCGCGAACGCCCCAATTGCGAACCCACCAAGATACAGCAGGTCAGGCCAGATTGCAGCTATGCCCACGCCTTTAAGCAGCACGGCCTTGAATCCTTGCACGGAATATGTGAAGGGATCAATCCAGGCGATCCATTGCAGCCACTTGGGAAACGCCTGTACCGGATAGATAGCGCCACTGGGAAAATACAGCAGCGTATTCAGGATACCGAAAACCGCGCGCGGAATCAGCGGATCACTCACGCGGACCATCATGACAAACATCATGGAAATAAAAGCAAATGAGGTGCAGACGATCAAAAGAAAGAGCCACAAAAGATTGGTGAGCTGAAAAGTTGAGCCCACGCCGGCAATCAATGATCCCAGCAAGGTAAGAACAATTCCGGCCCCCATGGCCTTGAGCGCGCCGGCAACATTCAACCCCGCAACCAACTCCAGCTTGGTGATGGGCGTAACCAGATAGCCTTCATGCACACCGCGGGCTTTGTCGTCTATGTAAACGATTCCGCCGCCAATCATCACGCTTACAAACATGGCCAGCGTAATGGAGCCGGGCAGCAGGTACTTCATGTATTCGATATACGGATAAAGCTCGACCACCTGCAACGAGATTTGCTGGATCACGCGTGGCTGTACATCTGGCTGGTTGAGTGCGTCCACCAGTTGCGCCATCTCGTCCTCAAAAGTTGAGGTCATGAAATTGTCAGTGTTGTCCAGCACCAGCCCAATATGCGGGCGCGCATGCGCGTAAACGTCGCGCGAGTATTGTGGCGGAATCACCAGCCCGGCATTCAAATCGCCACGGCGCACGGCAGCCACCATGGTTTGTTCGTCACTGTATGTGATCGGCACAAAAGTGCGGGCATTGCTCTGCACCGCACGCAGCGCTTCAATCACGCGGACGGCCTGCGGGCCGGTATCGTGCGAGACGATGCCTATCTTCGCGTCACGGATTTTTCCGCCAAAAGCGTTGCCCAGAACAATAAGCTGGACCAGCGGAAAGACCATGGCGGCAACCATGAGCGCAGGCGAGCGAAAGAATTTGCGCAGATCGCGCTCCACGATGGCCATCATGCGTCCGCTTTGGAAGAAGCTGGCCACTACCTGCCTCCCAGCACGGGCATTTGATAGAGCGGCGAATCTATCATCTGGTCGCGTAGCTGTCTGCCGGTGTAATGGACGAAGACGTCATCGAGCGTGGTGCTTTGCACGGTCAGGGCTTTCACTACTACTTTTGCATGCACTGCGGTTTCTACCAATTCGGTGGTGGTGCGCGAGCCGTCGTCAGTGAGTATGCGATACATATTTGCGCCTTCTGACTGCACGGACTGCACAGCGGCCATCTTTTCCAGTGTCTGCTGCCAGTCTGCCGGAGCATTGAGGAACTGCGCTTCAATCACGCTGGAGCCGGGAATGCTGCTCTTGAGCGCGCGCGGCGTATCCAGCGCCACGAGCTTGCCGTGATCGACAATGGCGATGCGGTCGCAGAGGCGGTCGGCTTCGTCCATGTAATGCGTTGTGATCAGCACCGTGAGATTGCGCTTCTGCTTGATGCTGGTAATCATCTCCCAAACTGCGACGCGGGAGACAGGATCAAGACCGGTCGTGGGCTCATCAAGAAAAAATATTCTGGGGCGATG
>DASZMF010001080.1:0-2142 GCA_035552035.1 Candidatus Angelobacter sp. | reverse complement strand
CTTTCTGCCCGACGGCACGGCCAGCAACGAACCCATCGGCGTATTTGCCGCGCTGCAAAATGCCAAAGAAATTTTCGCCGGCAAATGGACAGGCAAGCCCTACGAAGTAGTAAAAAAAGGCAAGACACGCGCATACAACATCAACAAGCCCCCGGCAAAATGGCCCACGCGTTTTGGACGTCCGCCCGGACTGCATATCAGCTATGACCACATCACCGTTGACGGCCGTCCCGCGCCAGCAACAATCGTTGTGGCAACTCTGTGGGCGTTCAACAACCATGATTCGCTCAAAAATGCCGGCAGCGGCGTTTATTTTTACATTCCCAAACTGCAAACGCCGAATGAAGCGTTGATCGTAGAAAAGATTCTGTCTCGCCTGGAAAGCATGATCGGCATTCCCACCGGCACCATCAAGATCAAGATGCTGTATGAAGAAGGCAATGCTGGCCGCACGCTGCCCGCTATTGCGTGGACTCTCCGCCGGCGGCTCCTGGGTACCAACGTCGGACGCTGGGACTACCTGGGCAGCCTCATGGAGATGTGGAAGGATGATCCACAGGGCGTTTACCCTGATCCGCAATCCATTGGCATGGCTTCGCCTAACATGATTGCTTACCAGCGCTGGAATGCCCTCATGATGCTCATGGGCGGCATGAAAAATGGCGAGCTCGAAAATGCCGGCCCCATCGGCGGCATGGCTGCCGTAATGATTTACCAGAACAACGATCCCTACGGACGCTCCCGCTACAATCCGCTGGCCCTGCGCGCCATGGTCATTGACAAGCTGCGTGAACGCGTTCTTGGTCTCGTCTTTGTGCCGGAAGGTCCCGTCAGTGGTCAGCCTACGCTCGAAGATATTCTCAGCAAGAAAGTAAAAGGCCACCTCTACGATTGCTATCGCCAAAGCTGGGTCGCCAGCCCTGAGCCGGATTACGTGGCTTCCGGCAACGCGCCGCTGCAAGCCCCGGTAGAGCAACTGCAAAGCATCCTGAGCGCCGCCAAAGATACCGTAAAAGTTAAGACACAAGACGTGCCCACGCCTTCCAGCGGCCTGAGTGACGCCGAGCGCAGCGTGTTTGCATCGCGCGGCTTGCTGAATGCCGCGGGCCAGATCACGCCGCTAGTCATCACCAAAGAATCTATCGATACGCCAGAAAAGCTGCTCTCACAAGAGCGTTGGGACGCCATCAACGGCGTGCCGCAGGGCGAGATCACCGTTGAGCGCATTCAACACGCGTTTTACATGGCGGCCAATTACGGCTTCCAGATTCTCAACGGCAACTTTGCCGCGGCCATTGACGATTACGAATTGAAGCTCCGCTTCATGAACGATCTGGCCACCTATCGCATTGACGTGACCTGGCTCTGGACTCTCCTGCAGCACAAAGCCAAAGTCACCAAAGACGGTTTCCTGAAGCGCCCCAAACTGACCGAAGATGGCATTGAGCCAGCCGAGAACGCCGATGTTGTGAAAGCTGGAACGCCATTCACCATGGATCTCTACAAGAAGCTATGGAACTATCACAACGAATGGACCGCCGCCTTCTTTGCCGAGCAGGACAAGAGCGGCAGCGCCGGCCGTTTTGATCGCGACAAGGCCAACGTGATCATGGAACTGCTGATGAAGCAGCTACCCTCGCCGCGTTACATACAGCACAGCGCCCGCGTCTTGTTTGTAATGGGCCAGGCCAACAAGCAGGAACGCTCACAGCTGCTGGAAGCCATCTTTGATCTCACGCGGGAAGAAACCGTGAAACGCGTGCAAGCCGGAACGCTGAGCAAGTCAGCCCTGGCCGCGCACGATTACGTGTTTGATATTTTCTCCGCTGACGAATTGAAGAAAGCGTCCCCCTCACAAGGAAATGCCGCCGACTAATCAGCAGACACAAGCAAACTGAACTTGGCGTGGAATGCTCTCATCCAGCAGACCACGCCAAAGTTTTTAGAACCCAGCTCGAACCCTGCTTTTAGAACATCGCTGGGGCATCATCTGTGTAAATCCTGTGGAGAAGTGAACTTACCGCGTTACAGAGACTGCCGCTTACAATCGAATAGTGGTATTTTCAAAAGAGAATATGGCCGCCTCTTACCAATCCGAACCTTCAGCCGCTTGCCCCATCTGTGACGGGACCGGCTGGAAGC
>DASZMF010001079.1:0-3154 GCA_035552035.1 Candidatus Angelobacter sp. | reverse complement strand
CAAATTGAGACCATTCGAAAGGCACATCCGGAGCTGCCGCTGTTCGTCTACGACGCTGGACACGGATTCAATTGCGACCAGCGCAAAGATTTTGAGCCACAATCGGCCAAGCTGGCGCGTGAGCGCACGCTGGAGTTCTTCCGCACCAATTTATGATTGCCGAAGCCCGGCTACTTGGTGGCTGCGCGACTCGATGCCATGGCCCGCTTGAACAACGTAGATGAATTCAGCTGCCGGCAGTACTCCTCAAAGTCCGCTCGTGGACCTTTCCAGCGTAGATCTTCTACTGTGTCGAAGACGGGCACGTCGAGCCGCAGCGTTGCCAGCTTGCGAAATAGCAGCGCATCGTCCCATGCGCTAAATAGAGATTCTGCCAGCGCCTTAGCCCGCTTGATCGCCGGATTCCATTCCTGATAATTCTTTGGGATATCTTCAAGGTGCGTATAAAGAGAGAGAACATCGCCGGCAGCTTTCTCGCCCCAGCCTTTGATTCCGGGGAAGCCATCCGCGCTGTCGCCTACCAGCGCCAGATAATCGGGAATGGACTGCGGGCTCACGCCGAATTTCGCAACCACGCCGGCTTCATCGCGCAAGGCTTCACGGCGGCGGTCCAGTTGCACCACGCGCGTTCCCACTACTGACTGGCTTAGGTCTTTGTCTGGCGTGCAGATGAATATTTGTTTTACGTTCTTATCTTCTGCCGCTTTGGCCGCAGCGGAGGCCAGGGCATCGTCGGCTTCAAACTCCACCATGGGCCACACATACACGCCCATGGATTGCAGCGCTACTTCAAGAATCGGAAACTGTGAAAGCAGATCGGGAGCGACGCCTTCGCTGGTCTTGTAGCCAAAATAAAGATCATTGCGGAAAGATTCCACCACATGATCGGTGGCGACGCCCAGATGCGTTGCGCCCTGATCGATCATGGAAAGCACGGAGCCCAGCACGCCGCGCACCGCGCCAACTTCGCGGCCATTTACATCTTTGGCCGAGGGCACGGCAAAAAAATAGCGGAACAGCTCATACGTTCCGTCAATCAGGTGGACATTCATGCGGCTCTCCATCAAGTCTGACAAGTGATGTTATATGAATCTGCCTGGAATGCGCAGCGGCGCTGTGCAGCTTTAAAAGCGGCCAATCACCACAATTTAGGTCGTCAGGCGATATTTTAGTAAAATACACGAGTGAGTATTCCCGCCGCCGACAAAACCCAAGCTACAGGACTGGTAAACAAATTCGTTCAGCGCTGGATCGCATTTTCCAAGCAGCGCGAAGAGCAGGTCTTTCTCGCGCTTACGCTGCTCATTGGCGCGTTGGTTGGGCTTTCAGTGGTGGCATTCATTGTCCTTACTGAAAATCTGGGCATGCGGCTTTATCCGGTGGGCAGCGCTGCCTGGCGGCGCGTTTTTATCCCGATTGGCGGCGCGCTGGCCATGGGCTTTTTGCTGGCCCGTTATTTTCCTGACGCTCGCGGCAGCGGCGTGCCGCAGACCAAGGCCGCGCTCTTCGCGCGCAATGGTTATATCTCACTGCGCACGGTGCTGGGCAAGTTTGGATGCACGGCAGCCACGCTGGCCAGCGGCATCCCTCTGGGCCGTGAAGGGCCATCTGTCCAGGTAGGCGCGGGCATTGCTTCTGTTCTTGGACGCAAGCTGGGACTGAGCCAGGACAAAGTGAAAGCCCTGGTGCCGGTGGGAGCGGCAGCGGCCATTGCCGCTGCTTTCAACACGCCCATGGCCGCCGTGTTGTTCTCGCTGGAAGAAGTGATGGGAGACCTCAACGCGCCGGTGCTGGGATCAGTGGTTCTTGCCTCCGCAACTTCATGGGTCATGTTGCGCGTGTTGCTGGGCAACAATCCTCTGTTTCACGTGCCGCAATATGAACTGGTCCATCCGTCTGAGTTTGCTATCTATGCAGTGCTGGGCGTGGCTGGAGGACTCTTGTCGGCCGCCTTCACCTCGCTCTTGTTGAAAATTCGCCAATACTTCCTGCTGCTGCCAAAAAAAACGAGCTGGTGGCATCCGGTGACCGGCGGCATATTGGTTGGTCTGATGGGGTGGATTGTTCCCCAGGTTCTGGGCGTTGGCTATAGCTATGTAGGCGACGCGCTGAATGGCAGCATGACCTTAAAGCTTATGGCACTGCTGGTAGTGCTTAAGCTTATTGCCGTGGCCGCAAGTTACGGCACTGGCAATGCTGGCGGCATCTTTGGTCCCAGCCTGTTCATGGGGGCCATGCTGGGCGGGACCATTGGCAGTGTCGCGCACCACTTTTTCCCAACTACCACGGCGTCGTCAGGGGCCTATGCCCTGGTCGGCATGGGAGCATTATTTGCGGGCGTTGTGCGCGCACCAATGACATCCGTGCTGATGATTTTTGAAATGACGCATGATTATGCCGTCATTGTGCCGTTAATGATCGCGAATCTGGCAAGCCTTTTTATTTCTTCGCGACTGCAGAAACAACCGGTGTACGAGGCCCTGGCGCACCAGGATGGGATTCACCTGCCAGGCTCAAAGTCGCGGGAAGAATTCGGGCGGCGCAAGGTATTCCAGGTGATGCGCAGCGCCACGGAGGCGCTCCCCATTTCCATCAGCGTAAAAAGCGCCCTGGCGATGATCGGCGCAAGCCAATACCGCGCGTGGCCATTGATGGATGAAGAGAGCATTATGGGTGTTATGAGCCGCGCCGCGCTCGACCAGGCGCTGGCGGACGGCAAGGGCGAGGAAACTGTACGGAGCCTTTTGACAACCATTGAATTTCCCCACGTACACACTGATCAGGCCTTGCATCTTGCGCTGGAGCGCATGAGCGCTGCCCATATTGATATTTTGCCGGTGGTGAACCGGGCCGATGTGCACAAAATGGAAGGCGTGATCAGCCTGCGCGACGTGCTGGATTCTTACGGCGTTGATTCCATCGGCTCAGCGTAGTATGTAGATTTAAAGATTGTCTTCCTCACCGAGCCTCACCTTCGTTACTGTTGTACAACTGGGCGAAATGCTATCTTCTCTGGATGGCTCGTGATCCGGGAATCTACGTTGAAATTCTGATTCGTTCCAGCATGGATGAGATCTGGCGGCGCACTCAGGTTCCTGAAATACATGAGCTTTGGGATTTGCGCTTTACTGAAATTCACTACCTGCCAAAACAG
>DASZMF010001078.1:0-6462 GCA_035552035.1 Candidatus Angelobacter sp. | reverse complement strand
AGATAAGACAGAGTTCGGGATTACGAGCAAAAAGCTAACGGACAAAAACTTACGAACAAAAGATAACGAACGAAATAGTTGCGAGAGGGAAACTTTATGCGGGCACTGGTAACGGGCGGAGCGGGTTTTGTGGGCTCACATCTTTGTGATGCGCTGCTGGCTGAGGGCAATGACGTGGTCTGCGTGGACAACCTGCTTACGGGCAGCGTCCGCAACATTGACCACTTGAAAAATGAGCCGCGCTTTGAGTTCATACAGGAAGACGTGAACGAGCCTTATGACGTGGGCAAGGTGGATTACATTTTCCATTTCGCCTCGCCGGCCAGCCCGGTGGACTACATGGAGCACGGCATTGAGACGCTGAAAGTGGGCTCGCTGGGATCGTTCAACTCGCTGGACCTGGCCAAAAAATACGGCGCGAAGTACATGATCGCCTCCACTTCAGAGTGCTATGGCGATCCGCTGGAGCATCCGCAGAAAGAGACGTATTGGGGTAATGTGAATTCCATTGGCCCGCGCTCTGTGTATGACGAATCCAAGCGCTTTGCTGAAGCAGCGACCATGGCCTACCATCGCTACCACAAGGTGGATACACGCATTCTGCGCATCTTCAACACCTATGGTCCGCGCTTGCAGTTGAATGATGGCCGCGTGATTTCCAACTTTATGAAGCAGGCTTTGCGCGGCGAACCGCTCACTGTCTATGGTGACGGCAAACAGACGCGCAGCTTCTGCTATGTGAGTGACGAGGTTGACGGAATTCTGAGGCTCTCACACTGTGACGTTCACGATCCCGTGAACATTGGCAATCCCACGGAGTTCACGATTCTGGAGTGCGCACATCTGGTATTGAAGGTGACCGATTCGAGCAGCCCAATTACGCACGAGCCGCTGCCGCAGGATGATCCAAAGCAACGCCGGCCAGATATCAGCAAAGCGCAGCACCTGTTGGAGTGGGAACCTAAGGTGGATCTGGAGACCGGACTGAAGCTTTCCATGGGTTATTTCCGGCAGGCGATTGAGCTGGAGCAAGATGAGAATACCGGCAAAAAACAGGCCGTGGTGGCGTAAAAAAAGTGGATTTTGGCGTCAGTTAGGACTAAGGTTTTATGCTTAGGGCTATAGGGCATTTCACTGCTGGCTAGAGAAATAGTAACTATTTAGTTTACAGTGGCTTTGTGGGTTGTAAAATAGACCTTAGAGATAAGGTGTTTTCCGGTTATCGAAGTAGTAAAATAGGTAAGGAACGGTCACCTCGTCAATAAAAAGCTCAGGAAGTGCCAGTGACTGCTGTACCGCCGTTCAAGGAATCGTCCCGGGAGTTAATCGCCGAAGTTGCGCGCGCCTTAGAACCTTACTTTCCAGACATCACCAACAGGTGGCGTGAGCAACTGGCTGCGGAGTTTGGCTTTGACGGCCGCACTCTGGCGGCAGTGGAGCGCTTGACTCTGGCCGCGGGCTGGTCTTATTTTTGCCACAATGATTACCCCGGCTTCCAGGAAAATTTGCAATACTTTGGCACGCGGCTTTCAAAGCTGCAGATGGATACGCGCGCTGTGGCGCGAGCGCTGGAACTTTACCAGAGCTGCTGTGATCCTTATATAGCCGGTCTTTTTCCGGAACGCGAAGCTGAAGCTAAAGCAGCTTTGGAAATGCTTTCCTCAGTTTCGTTTGTCATCATCTCCGGCGCGTATTTTGATTCCAAGACCCTGGAGTCGTCCGCGCTGCTCAAATTGCTGGATGCTGAGTTGGCCTCCTCTGATCTGGCCGCATTGCTGAGCAAAGTGCTGGATATTACGACGCAAACTTTTCAAGCGTCAGTGGGCATCATTCTTTTGCGCGACGCTGAGAGCGGCGCGCTGCGCATCTCCTCTTCCGTGGGCATGGATATGGAGTTGCCAGAAGATTTCAAGATCGAACTGGGCAACGGATTCTCTGGCAAGATTGCCGTGAGCGGCGAGCCGGGAATGCTCCTGGATACGAATGTTGATACAGGCGCGCTGCAGCCGATGATCCGCATGAAAGCCAAATCTCTGTGGGGCGTTCCACTGAAAGCCGACGGAGAAACGATTGGCGTAATGGTGATTGGCTTTCCCAAGCCTTATGAATGGCTGCCGACAGAGCGCGAGTTGATGCGTGCCATCGGCGACAGAACTGCTTTGGCGATTGAGCGCGCCCGTATGACAGACGCGCTGCGTGAACGCGAACAGAGAATCGCCGAACTCTCAGGCCATCTGCTGCGCGTGCAGGAAGAAGAGCGCAAACGCATTAGCCGCGAACTGCATGATGAAACCGGCCAGGCGCTGATGGTGATCCGGCTGTATCTGGGAATGATGGAGCCGAGCGTCTCCGCAAAAAACATACGCGGCAAGATCAAGGAAACCGTGGACGTTGTCGATCGGACGATTGAAGGCATAAGAAGGATTATTGGCAAGCTCTCTCCGCTGGTCCTGCAGGAACTTGGGCTGGTTGCAGCGGTGAGAAAAGAAGCCAAAGATTTTGCCCGCAACACGGGCGTGAAAGCGCGTGTGTTGATTTCAGAAGATGTAGGCCGCATGGCTTCTGGCACCGAGCAGGCGATTTATCGCGTGGTGCAGGAAGCGCTGCACAACGTAGCCAAACACGCCCAGGCCAAGAACGTAACGGTGCAAGTGGAGCGTGTGGACGAGTTGATGCATGTATCCATTGAAGATGATGGAGTTGGAATTCAGTCAAAGAGCCATTCGTCGCGTGACCAGTCGTTTGGGCTGGCCGGTATCAAGGAACGTATAGCAATGCTGGGCGGGACCTCGCGTGTGATCTCGACCAAGGGAAAAGGAACGCGCATTGAAATTAGTGTGCCGGCGGGTGAAGCCACGCAGGTTGTGGACCGTCCGCTGGTGCATGCGGCACATGCCGCACAAAGGCCGAATTAAAATAAAGGACACTCCCCCATGCCGAAAATCAAATGTTTACTCGTAGATGATCACACGTTGTTTCGCCAGGGCGTACGCCGGCTGCTGGAAAGCGAAAGCGACTTTGAAGTAATTGGCGAAGCCGCGGACGGCGGAGAAGCCGTGGAAAAAGCACGCGAGTTACGGCCGGATATCGTACTGATGGATATCGGCATGCCGGGACTGTCGTCGTTTGAGTCCGCGCGGCAGATCAAGAAAAACCGCATTGAAACCAAGATCCTCTTTCTCACCATGTATGAAGACGAAGATTACCTCGTCCAATGCCTGGAAGTGGGAGCCTCTGGGTACGTGCTGAAAGATACGCCTGCGCCGCAGTTGCTCACGGCGGTCAAGGACGTTTACAAAGGCGGAAAGTATCTGAGCTCGCAGGTATTGGGCAAGCTGGTGGAGGATTTCCGCTCGCGCGTCCGCGATACCAGAATGCGTCCGCGCATTTCCACGCTTACGCCGCGGGAAAGGGAAATCCTGAAGCTGCTGGCGGAAGGAAACTCAGTGAAAGAGATTGCCGTGATCCTCGGCCTGAGCGTAAAAACCGTGGAAGCGCACAAGTTCAACCTGATGCGCAAACTCGATATTCACAACAAAGCGCAGCTTGTTACATATGCAATTCAGAAAAAGATCATCAAGATTCCTGTAAATCAATAGTTGTTGTACCCTCCCCAAAATGAAAGCGGCGCCCTTTAATCAGGACGCCGTTTTTATTTGTTTCTATCAGTGCATTACCATTGGCGAGACTTTAAAATAATCGTTTGTAACGATAAATGAGTTCGATGCACAAGTAGCTGATGTATAAAAGCATGAACCGGCCCAATCTTTTCACTTCCAGGAGAAAACAACTTTGAAACAAAACCTTATGGTTCGTGTAGCGCTGTGTGCGTTGCTCTTTGTTGCTGTTCCCGCTTTTGCCTTCCAGATGCCTGTCCCATTTTCTGCCGACATGGTTATCAAAGCATCGCATGGCAGTCTGAATATGACGGGCAAAATTTATCTTGCGATGCCCAAAATGCGAATGGACATGTCCAGTGCCAATGAAGCGAAATCCAGCCCCATGGGCGGCAAGATAAGCATGATTATTGATCAAACAACAAAAACGGCCGACATGCTGATGCTGGACCAGCACATGTATATGGAATTTCCTGTGGACAAAGGAAATCCAATGACTCAAAGCCTCCCAAAAGTTCAGGACTTTCTCAACAGCGGCGGCGATCCTTGCACCGGCCATGAAGGCGCAACCTGCAAAAAAGTTGGTACCGAATCCATTGATGGACGGTCTTGCGACAAATGGGAGATGACGGAGAAGGGCGGCAAGGTTGAAACCTTTTGGATGGACCAGAAACTGCACTTCCCCATCAAGTTAATTAGCGGCGATGTCACTGCCGTTTACACCAATATTAAAGAAGGCCCGCAGGACGCTTCGCTCTTCAATATTCCCGCCGGCTTCAAAAAGCTCGATATGAGCGGTGGCCGTCCGTCTCACTAGATTTGAGTTCAATCCAGCAAAAACAAGGGTGCTGCAAAGCGCCCTTTCGTTTTTGCCGATCGAAAATTGCCTGCGCTGCCCAGCATTCTTCCTCATTCCCGTCTATACTGTTACGTTTTTCGCATTTTTTCAAATCGAGATCATCCATGACCAGGCAGAAACAATTCTTCTCAGCTCTTGCATTGCTTCTTGTAGTCGCCGCCACGCCACTGCTTGCGCAGAAATCCGCGCACGTCCCTACGCCCTCAGAGTTTCTGGGTTTTGAGGTTGGCGCGGATCGCAAGCTGGCCGACTATCGCCAGATTTCGTCTTACTTCAAGGCGTTAAGCGTGGCTTCTGACCGCGTGCAGATTGAAGTGCTGGGCAAGACCACGCTGGATGAAGAGATGTTCATGGCCGTAATCTCCACCGCGGACAATCTGCGCAACAAGGCCAAGTATCAGGAGATCGCGCGCAAGCTGGCCGATCCGCGCGGACTCAGCAAAGAGCAGATTGACGCGCTGGCCAACGAAGGCAAAGGCATCTTACTGCTTACCTGCAACATTCACTCCGACGAAATCGGCTCCAGCCAGATGGCCATGGAGTGGGCGTACAAGCTCGCTACTACCAATGATCCGGAAATGCTGCGCCGGCTCAATGACACAATCGTGCTGCTGGTGCCTTCGCTCAATCCTGACGGCGAGACCATGATCACTGAGTGGTATCGAAAATATCTGGGCACTAAATATGAAGGCGGCCGCATGCCGTATCTTTATCACCACTACGTGGGGCATGACGACAATCGCGACTGGTACATGCTCACGCAGGCCGAAACCAGGAACGTGAACCAGGCGGTCTATCACAGATGGTTTCCGCAGTTCTGGCTTGACGAGCATCAGATGGGCACCAACGGCCCGCGCATTTATATTCCGCCGAATGCTGATCCAGTGGCCAAGCTGGTGAATCCTCTGGTGCATCGCGGCAACAATCTCATGGGCGCGGACATGGGATGGCGTCTGGAAGAGGCCGGTAAATCCGGCGTGATTTACAACTATTCGTTTGACGCCTACTGGCCCGGCGGCACCCGCAATACCGGCTGGTGGAAAAATATGTACGGCGTACTTACGGAAGTTGCATCAGCGCGCGTGGCCACGCCCATACAAATTTCTCCCACAGAACTTCAGGGCGGAACCAAGGGACTGATCAACTATCAGCAGCAGATTAACTTTCCCAATCCCTGGCCCGGCGGAACATGGCGCCTGCGCGACATTATGGATTACGAGCTCATCGTCTCTGATGCTGCTCTGGAGACCATGAGCAAGTATCGACGCGAGCTTTTGCGCGGCGTTGCCAGCATGGCAGAAGAAGCAGTCAAATCTGCTGATCCGAACGAATACTGGCGCATCCCCCTGGAAGGCCAGCGTGATCCGATTGAGGTGATCCAGCTCATTACACTCATGTGGGAACATGGTGTTGAAGTGCTTCAATCAGGAGACAAAAAGGCATACCTGATCCCAACTGCACAGCCCTACGGGCGCTTTGTTGACGAGATGATGGGGATTCAGCGCTATCCCGAAGTTCATCCCGCCCAAGGCAGCGGAATCCTGGAACCGTACGATGTTGCAGCATGGTCTTTACCGCTCATGATGGGGGTGAAGGTTGAGAAAGCCCGGCTTACGAAGGCAGAGCAGGACGCAACCAGAGTTCCCAAGGTCACCCTTGGTGATGTTGAACCTGGTCTCGCCGGAGCAGGCAGCTATTATGCGCTTCCGCTTCAGCAGAACATGGCATTCAGCTTGATCAACTCAATGCAAAAAGAAGGTAAGAAGGTCTTCGTCCTCAGGACCGAGGGGAAAACTCCGGAAGTGGTTTTCACTGACCCACCCCAAGACCCCTCTGCCTCGCAGGGCACGCTTTGGGGTGAAATTATTTCCGGCAACAAAATTCTTGCCGCCCATTCCCAGTTCGCTGTCAAGGTGCTGGAGAGGCAGTTGTCACTTCATGCTGTTTCTGATCTGCCCAAAGTTGCGACGCCGCTCAAGCCTGTTC
>DASZMF010001077.1:0-3444 GCA_035552035.1 Candidatus Angelobacter sp. | reverse complement strand
GCACCAGCGTTACCTTATATAAATAAGGATTCTCCGAGGCCTGCGCGACTCCAGCCAAAAATGAACAGCAAACCAGCACGAACACAGCCTGTTTCAAGCGCATTAAGAGTCACTCACCTTTGTGGGATATGAAATGGGTTCTCAGCGTTTGCGCCCATCTCCGTTGCGATGTTAACTTAAAAGGTTTGCATAGTGAATGTATTTTGGGGAGGAAGCATGGCGTCTTCATACAACGGGGTTGCGCTGCCAGCGGGAGGCAGCCCCATTTCTTTCAGCGGCGGAAAGCTGCAGGTTCCTGATAATCCAATTATTCCTTACATTGAAGGTGACGGCACCGGACGCGACATATGGGCCGCCTCAGTCCGCGTTTTTGATGGCGCCGTAGAGCATGCTTACGCCGGCAAACGCAAGATTCACTGGTATGAAATCTTTGCCGGAGAAAAGGCCTATACCAAATTTAAAGACTGGCTTCCGCAGGGCTCAGTGGACGCGGCGCGCGATCTCCACGTCTCCATCAAAGGCCCTTTGACTACCCCTGTGGGCGGCGGCATTCGCTCGCTGAACGTGGCTCTGCGCCAGATCATGGACCTTTATTCCTGCATTCGTCCGGTGCGTTATTACCAGGGCGTGCCTTCGCCGGTGAAGCATCCGGAGCAGCTCAATGTGACGATCTTCCGCGAAAATACTGAAGACGTTTACGCCGGTATCGAATGGAAGCAGGGAAGCGCTGAAGTAAAAAAGCTGATCGACTTCCTGAACAATGACATGCTGGCCGGAACCAAGAAGCGTATCCGCGAAGATTCAGGCGTAGGCATCAAGCCCATTTCCATCTTTGGCACCAAGCGGCTGGTGCGTATGGCCATTCAACACGCAGTCAACAACAAGCGCCGCTCCGTCACGCTGGTGCACAAAGGCAATATCCAGAAATTTACTGAAGGCGCTTTCCGCGAGTGGGGTTATGAAGTTGCGGTGGACGAGTTCCGCGACCATGTCGTAACCGAGCGCGAGAGCTGGATCCTCGACAACAAAGACAAGAATCCGAATCTTACAGTCGAAAATAATGCCGCCATGATCGAGCCCGGCCTGGACTTTGCGCCGGAAAGCTTCAAGCAGGAACTGCACGCCGAAATCAAGGGCGTGCTTGATTCCATTGGCAAATCGCACGGCAGCGGCGCGTGGAAGAAAAAGATCATGATCAATGATCGCATCGCCGATTCCATCTTCCAGCAGATCATTATCCGTCCGTCAGAGTATGACATTCTGGCGACGCCTAACCTCAACGGCGACTATATTTCTGACGCCGCTGCGGCGCAGGTCGGCGGTCTGGGAATTGCTCCGGGAGCCAATGTGGGCGACCAGCATGCCGTGTTTGAAGCCACGCACGGCACCGCGCCTAAATACGCTGACAAAGACGTAATCAATCCCGGCTCGGTCATTCTTTCGGGCGTCATGATGCTCGACCATCTGGGATGGTCCGAGGCAGCGCGCATGATTGAAAACTCTCTGGAAGCTACCATCCAGCAGAAGTTTGTGACCTATGATTTTGAGCGCCAGATGCCCGGCTCAACCAAGTTCAAGACCAGTGAATTTGCCACCCATATGATCAAGAACATGGCAGAGCAGAAAAAGAAAACTGCATAAGCCAAATACGGATAACACGCAAGACACGTATCAGGGCACGACTTTAGTCGTGCCGCAAGATCAAAACTCTATTGGGCTTTAGCCCCTGTACAGGAAGGAATTTTACATGCGTAAAAAAGTAACCATCGTAGGTGCAGGCAACGTAGGCGCAACCGCCGCCCACTGGGTAGCTTCAAAAGAATTGGCCAATGTTGTATTGATTGACGTGCTCGATGGCGTGCCGCAGGGCAAAGGCCTTGACCTGCTCGAAGCCATGCCGATTGAAAAGCGCGATTGCGCAGTGCTGGGCACCAATGACTATGCCGATACTGCGAACTCTGACATTGTGGTGATCACCGCTGGAATCGCGCGCAAGCCGGGCATGAGCCGCGATGATCTTTTGAACACGAATTACAAAATCATGCAGGACGTGGTGGCTAAAGTGGTTGCCAACTCGCCAAACTGCATTCTGATTATCGTCTCCAATCCGCTGGACGCAATGGCCCAGGCAGCATTCAAACTCAGCAAGTTTTCCCGCAATCGCGTGCTCGGGATGGCCGGCGTGCTGGACTCAGCGCGCTTCCGCACGTTCATTGCACAGGAATTAAATGTGAGCGTTGAGAACGTGACGGCCTTCGTGCTTGGCGGACACGGCGATACCATGGTCCCGCTGGCGCGTTACTCCACTGTGGCCGGTATCCCGATCACCGAGCTCATCGCGAAAGACCGGCTTGAAGCCATTATTCAGCGAACACGCGATGGCGGAGCCGAGATCGTGAAATACCTGAAGACGGGCAGCGCCTATTACGCGCCTTCTGCCGCAGCCACGGAGATGGTGGAAGCCATCCTCAAGGACAAGAAGAAGATTCTGCCCTGCGCGGTTCATCTGGAAGGCGAGTACGGCATTAAAGGGCTCTTTGTGGGCGTACCGTGCAAACTCGGTGCAAACGGCCTGGAGCAGATCATTGAAATCAAACTGACGCCAGAAGAGCAGGCAGCCTTGCAGAAAAGCGCAGACTCCGTGACTGAACTAGTAAAAGTAATCGGCGTTTAATCAATAACCGCAAAAAAGCCGACGCTTTATGCGTCGGCTTTTTTGTTTCTTACCTAAATGCGTGCCGTTTCTGTTAGGAGCGCTCAATCGTAATTGAATTAATCACCACATCTTTTGCGGGACGATCCTGGGCGCCTTTTTTTACTTTGGAAATCTTGTCCACAATGTCCTGGCCTTCAATAACTTCGCCAAAGATCGTGTGATTGCCCGTAAGCCATGGCGTTGCGGCCACGGTAATAAAGAACTGGCTTCCGTTGGTCCCCGGGCCGGCATTGGCCATAGCCAACTTGCCCGTCTTATCAAACTTATGCGGAGAGCCCTTGGTTTCGTCTCCAAATTTATAGCCTGGGCCGCCCATGCCTGTGCCGCTGGGGTCGCCACCCTGGATCATGAAGTCTGGAATCACGCGGTGAAAGATGGTGCCGCTGTAAAGCGGACCGTCGCCGCTTTTGCCGCTTACGCTGTCTTTCCAGCTGCGCTTGCCTTCGGCAAGATCGGTAAAGTTCTTGATGGTGATAGGAGCATCTTTTTCAAAGAGCTGGCAAACAATCTGGCCTTCAGTAGTATCAAAAACTGCATATGTGCCTGGCTGGCGTGTCATTCATTCTTCCTTTCGGCTCGTTTTGATCTTTCAATATCTTGAGGCTACATTTTTAGTGCTGCATTATCTTGGGACTGCATTTTGGTGCTGCGTGCAAGCTGGCTATTGCTAAGCATCGCGCAAAACTTCCATGCGTTTATTTTGGTGTAGCGGTTGTCGCCTTCTTTGC
>DASZMF010001076.1:0-3221 GCA_035552035.1 Candidatus Angelobacter sp. | reverse complement strand
CGAAAAAAGAATAAACAACATACGCATGAAGAGATAGGCCAAAATCAGGGCCACGGCAACACGGTTGCGGCTCAGCAGCCGGACCGTGCGTTCAAAGATATTTTCCTGGTAGGCAGTGATCGGCATGCCGTCAAGGTATTTGCCGATGTCGGCAGCCATTTCCTGCACCGACACGTAGCGCGCGGACATCTCATTGGCCATGGCTCTCTGGCAGATGGCCCGTAGCGGACGCGGAACTGATTCAGTAGTCCCGTCTTTAGGTTGGTTGCGGGATCGGTCGCGCAACATGTATTGCAGGAGTGCGCCTAGACCGAAGACATCTGTCCGCTGGTCGATCAAATGGATTTCGCCTCGCTCTTGCTCTGGTGCCATGTAACCCGGTGTGCCGAGGACTGTGCCGTGTGCTGTGGTGGCGCTGGAAGCTGGTGTCGCAGGAGCGGGCCTTAAGGAAGAGTGGGCTGTGGAAGTAGCTTCTGTGCTGGCCGCATCGGTGCCTGCGGGAAAACTTTTCTCTGCCACACTCATGACCTTGGCGAGCCCCCAGTCCATGATGAGCACTTCGCCGAAGGCACCCACCATAACGTTGCCCGGCTTCAGGTCGCGATGAATGATGCCGCGCGAGTGCGCGAAGGCCAACGGTTCCGCTATGCGTTGGAGCAACTGCAAGCGCTGGCGCAAATCAAGACGCGCGATGTGCTGGTTGAGCGTCTGGCCTTCAACATATTTCATGCAATAGAAGGTGCGTCCGTCGGGCAGCGTGCCGGCGTCATGCACCGGGACAATGCCGGGATGCTCCAGGCGCGCGAGGATGACCGCCTCCTGCATGAGACGCGAAGCGAGATCGGCGGAGCTGCTTTCTGCTGACAAGACCTTGAGCGCCACCATGCGATGCAGCACAGAATCTTCCGCCAGCCAGATTGTGCCCATGCCGCCATGGCCGAGAAGCTTGAGCGCGCGATAACGCGTGCCGGAGAGATCCGGCGTCTGCATCTCTGTCTGCAGGCGGGCGACGATCTGGTCGGGCAGGAATTTCATTTTGTCTAGGCCTCTGCTCTTACTCCAACGGCCACTCCTAAGAGCGACTGCGCTTCGCGGCGAAACTCTTCTTCGCTGCCGGTCATCTCGCGCAGTTGGTCGAGCACGCAGCGGCGGAATTCGCGCCGGGCGAAGGCCAGATAGTTCGTAACGTCTGTTATCGCAACACCAAGTTCGGCCGCGAGCGCAGCATAAGAAGGGCGTGAATCTTCATCGCCGAGATCGTAGCGCTCAAACAGCGTGAACTGCGTGGTCTTCCCTACTGACTGGCATTGTGCGCGCAGCCGTTCAACGGCCAAAGCAAAGAGGGTCCGCACCCACTCTTTTTCAAAATAATCTTCTGGCGACTCAGTCTGCGTGGAAGCAGCCAACTCATGCTCGGCTTCTTCAAAGTCGAGTGAGACGTGTACTGAGGCGTTGCCGCGCTTCTGGCGATGGGCATCGCGCGTCTGGTTTAGAAAGAGCCGGTCAATGCATGTGCGCAGAAAGGTGCGGAGCTTGCCTTTGGCGGGATCGTAAGCGGCGAGGAAATCTTTTTCCAGCAGGCCGGAGAAAAAGTCCTGGGTGAAGTCTTCAGCATCTTCACGCTCGAGCCGCCAGCGCATGCGCACATATTTATAAACCGGCCGCCAGTAAGCAGTGGTGATGGCGTCCAAAGCGCGGGTGCGCTCCTGCGGATCGCGGCCCTGTGCGGCTGCCACCACGGAGTGCCGGGTCAACGGAAATGCGTCGCCTTGAGGGTTTGGCTCCAAGATGGTTCACGCGGAAAAGTGCTGCGGCGAGTTTAAGGGTGAAGCGGGCGGATGACAAGCTTTTTGGAGTAGCGCGTATTCCAGAAACCTAATTGTGGTTTGCCGCTGTTGTTTCCACAGTCGGTGCGTCGCTCGCTGCTGGATCGCCATTCTTAGCTGGTGCGCGGAAGACATATTTCTCTTCCTTGCGAAAGGGCAGGCGCAGCATGAGGTTGCGCTCGTCGACGAGGCCTTTGCCGCTCATAAATGTCAGTACATTTAAATTGTGGTTCAGGTGCATGGGATGGGCCTTGGTGGATCCGGCGGGCACGTCAAAGACAAACAATCCGCCGGGGCTGAGCAGCGACGAGAGAAAAGTCAGCTCGCCGGGCAGATCAGGCATGTGCTCCAGAACGTCAAAGGAAAAAACGGTGTCAAAGCTTTGTTGCTGTGCGGCTTCCGCCAGTTCGCTTTTGATATGGAAGAAATCAATCGCCAGCTTTTGCCGCTGCGCACGCTGATAGGCAAAGTGCATGGTTACGCCTTCAACATCGTAATAGGCAACGCGATGGCCACGGCGCGCGAGCTCCAGAAGAATCTCGCCGTTGCCGGCGCCGTAGTCGAGCGTGGCGCCTTTCGCGAGACGCAGCACTTTCATGTTGGAACGGATGCGCTTGTACTCAAGGTTGTACGCCGAGATATCAAACAGATAGAGCTCAGAGTTTTGGCGATACCACTCGGCCATCTGTTCAGGATTATCGTCTGCGGGTTGAGCCAGCTCCCAGTTTGCAGCCAGTTGGCGATTGCTGGTGGCCCACAGCTCGCGTATGCGGTCAGCGGAGTAGCCGGTGAACTCGATGAGTTCAGCCATGGCGGCGGCAACGTTCTTGGCGCTCTGTTCACGCGCGCGACGCACCAGCCAAGTTGTGCCGGCCACTGACACCACCAGCAAAATGATTCCTAACAGGAAAGCGGTTTGCCCCAGCGGGCCGGTGGCGAAGGAGACGATTACCAGTCCGGAAAGAAAAGTAATGGCCGCCCAGCGCAGATGCTGGTCTTCTCGTCTTACGATTGCAATGTGCGCTGAAGCTGCGAGCAGAAGAAGAGTAATCGATGCTGGGCCGACCGCCGCCCGAATCAAAGATAGAAACAGCAGGATGAGGTCCGTCACCCAGAAAAATACAGTTAGCTTTTCCGCGGGAATCTTTTTAAGCGCAGCCCAGTTGGCACAGGCCACCCATGCGGCGGCAAACAGCACAAAGAGTCTGCTCCCATTGGAGCCGGCCAGAAGCATGCCGAGCAACAACACGGCTCCGGCGATGCGCCAGCGGATTTTGGTTTCCCAATGCGGCTTTCTCTCACGACGCACGCTCAGGTGGAGGTAGTCCGGCGTGTAATACATGAGGACGGCTACCGCGATGGCCACCAGCAAAAAGACAACGGTCTGCAATGCGT
>DASZMF010001075.1:0-3987 GCA_035552035.1 Candidatus Angelobacter sp. | reverse complement strand
ACACTGCAAAGAGTTCTTTCCGGATCGCTGTCTTACTGCTGATTGTGCAGTGTGGGCGGCAAAATCCGCCGCGCGATTTACCATTGATTTCAAACGTAGATTACCACCGACGGCCTATATCTTTGGCCCTACAAATAGCATCGAACATGCAATTCTGAAAAGGCTCAATCAAATCGCGCGTTAGCGCTTCTCAAATTGCTAAATGTAGAAGATAGCAGCCCTAAGCTGGAACTTGTTCATCTGTATGCCAAAAATTCCGTTCTTGCTGTTACGGTTTTTCTTTCGCTAGCACAATGTCATGCCTGGCATGGCATTCTGCCAGGGGATCCATTGTGGCTAGTCCGATCAGGTCGTCTTTCTTGGCGCGAAATTCTATGGGTGGCTTGCGGACCCGGAGCGGGATACCGGTAAAGCGTGCTTTGCCTTCCGCGTTGGTATAAACACCCATGTCTAGCTTGTGAGCTCCGGCAAATCCGTAAGCCAGATGCACGTCAATACGCGCGGCGTAAACCGGCTTGCCTTCGGAATCCGTTACGTTGAAATCGATGGAACAGTCGCCGGAAGCGCCGTCAGTGACAGGGACATCGCCAGAGGGCTGTGTTTGGGCGGTCGGCTGGGCTTGGGCAGGCTGCTGGGGTTGCGCAGCCGATAAGAACGTGACACTAAAGATCAAAAACGCAAAAGCGCACAAAATTACTTTTCTCATAAGTTGTTGTGATTATAGCCAAGGCTGCAGCAAACCTTGAATAGCCAGCCCAGCAGCCTGTTATTTCTGCGCGGCTGGCTCTGGGATGCGCGAGGAATGTCCAGCCACGAGTTGCCAGCGGTTGTCGCCCCATACAAAAACGTCAGTAAATCGGCTGTGGTGGGTCACAAGCTTGTCTTCTTTATTCTTGTGAGCAGTGGTTACGCGGCCCGTGACCACCGCAGTAGTGCCGTATAGACGGACTGCGGCATCATCCACGTCATATGTGCCGTCAGTTTTGTGGCAGTCTTTTTCTCCGGCCATGTCTTGTTTCTTGTCCGTCACGCCGCCAGCGGCATCCGTAAAGATAAAATCGTCTGCCTCCACCCGATCAAAGTATTTGTAATCGCAATCCAGGTTGGCGCGGCCGATCTCGCGCTCAATCTGGAGCAAATTATTTTTGATTTCTTCCGGCGTACCGGGCGGCGTGTTGCGCGGGTGGGCAAATGAGGTACCGGCGCACGTTATCAAGGTTGTGAGCAGGACTGCGACGAACAATGTCTTCATTCCCTAGCCTCTCAGCTAATTAGATGGCCCAGAGGCAACTCTGTTAGCGCAAACTTTGCGGAGTGGGTTGCAATAGCTCCCACATGGCGGCAATGACGGCATCCGGCGTTTCCAGCGAGCTACTGTGGCCAGCGCCGAGGATGTTCACATTCCGCGCACCGCGAATGCCGGCCATCAGGCTGGCGGAGTTGCGCGGCGGCTGGGCTGCGTCTTCTTCTCCCGTAATCACAAGCGTGGGACAGCTAATCAGCGCCAGCTCTTCCGCGGTAAATTCACGCCGATTCATGACTGCCGACAACGACTTCGCGATGTTCCGCGTCCGCGACATGAGTTTGGCCGTCCATTCTTGCAGCATGGGCCGGCGCGAGGGATTGCTGCGCGAACTGCTGCCAAAAAGTTCTTTCACGGCAATGGGCGTAAACGGCGCGGGGCCCACCACTCGAACCAGCGCTGACAGCACGCCGTACTTGATGCGGCTCGGCAGATTCTCTTTCGCTGCAGTGGTGTTCATGAGCGTAAGCGTCCGTATCAAGGTGGGATGGTGCGCGGCCAGACGCATGCCCACAAAGCCTCCCATGGAGAGTCCGGCAAAATGGCACGGTGCGGCATTCAATGCAGTGATCAGCGCTACCGCGTCATCGGCGAGGCTGTCCATGTCATATCCCTGGCCGGGATCTTGCGACTGCCCTTGCGCCCGATGGTCATAGGCGATCACGCGATATTGCTTTTCAAAGGCCATGCGCTGCGGCTCAAACATGGAATGGTCCATGAGCAGCCCATGGGAGAAGACGATTGTCTCCCGCCCCTTGCCGGACTCTTTGTAGAACAGTTCGACGCCGTTAACATGGATTTGGGGCATGGCGGCGATTGTAATCTTTTTTAAATCCCTCGCGAAGCGAGGAAACCCTATAAGGATAGCCCTTTTCGGCGGCATGTGTGCCGACCCCAAAACGCATTGCGATCACAGGGATCCCTCACCAGCGAGGCGCGATTTGGGATTTCAGAAAAAGCTTTCGCCAGCACTGGCTGCCTCTGGTGGATTAAGATTGAAGACAACACATGGACAACAAAGCCATCGCCAACATTTTTTATGAAACCGCCGACCTGATGAAGGTGGCGGCCGCTGACTCATTCCGCATACGCTCGTATGAGCGTGCCGCAGAGGCCCTGGAAGGCTGGCCGCAGCAGGTTTCAGAAATTTATCAGGACGAAAAAGCGCTGCTGGCGATTCCCGGCATTGGCAAGGGCATGGCGGCCAATATCCGCGAACTGATGAAAGATGGCAAGCTGGCGATGCATGAAGAGATGCTCACGAAGTTTCATCCTTCCATGCTCCAGTTGCTCAAGATTTCCGGCCTTGGACCCAAAACGATTGCCCTAATCTGGGACGCCTATAAAGTTTGCGATGTTGACGGCGTGGCCAAGCTGGCCACGGAAGGCAAGCTGCGCGAACTGCCCCGGCTGAGCGAAAAGTCAGAGCAGAAAATTCTGAAAGCGATTGAGAGCTACAAACAACTTACCGGGCGCTTTCTGATCAACATTGCGGATGAAGTCGCCGCGAAGATGACAGAGTTTCTTGCGGGGCTGCCAGGGGTAGACAAGGTCACGCCTGCGGGATCACTGCGTCGCGGAAAAGAGACTGTAGGCGATCTTGACTTACTCGTCACCGGCAAATGCTGTGAGAGTGTGCCGCAGCGCGACGCGGTGATTGAGCGCATTGTGAATTTTCCGGGGATTCTTGAGGTCATTGCCAAGGGCGAAAATAAAGTCAGCTTTAAATTGCGTAGCGGCATGCAGGTGGATGTGCGGCTGCTTCCTCCGGATTCTTTTGGCGCGGCCATGCAATATTTCACCGGCTCAAAGAACCATAACGTCCAGTTGCGGCAGCGCGCTCTGAAGCAGGGCTACACACTCAATGAATATGGGCTGGTGCGTGTGGAAGACAATCAGCGTGTCGCGGGAAAGACTGAAGAAGAAATCTACAAAAAGCTGGGATTGAAATATATTCCTCCGGAATTGCGTGAGGACTGCGGAGAAATTCAGGCCGCGGCGGAAGACAAGCTGCCCGAGTTGATCACGCAGGCTGATATACAGGGCGACGTCCACATGCATACGGTGGAAACGGACGGCAAAAACACGATTGAAGAAATGGCCGAGGCCGCGCGCGCGCGCGGCTACAAATACATGGCCATCACGGACCACTCCAAGAACCTGGCCTTCGCCAACGGGTTGGATGACGCGCGGGCCGAGGCACATATCAAGAAGATCCGCGCAGCGTCAAAGAATATGGAAGGCATCACGATCTTTGCCGGCATTGAAGTGGACATACTGGCGGACGGTGAACTGGATCTCTCTGATTCCGTACTGGAGCAGATGGACATCGTCATCGCCAGCGTACACTCGCACTTCAACCAGGAGCCCGCGCAGATGACCGACCGGTTGCTGCGTGTGATTGCGAATCCGAACACGTCGCTGATGGGCCATCCCACGGGACGCATGCTCTTGCGGCGCGAGGGCTTTGCCTTTGACTATGACAAAGTTTTTACCGCCGCTGCCAAGGCGGGCGTGGCCATGGAGCAAAATGCGTATCCTGACCGGCTGGATCTGAGCGACCAGAATCTGCGCATGGCGAGGGCCAAGGGCGTGAAATTTATTGTGAATACTGACGCGCATCATACGTCACACATGGAGAAGATTCGCTACGGCATTTTGCAGCTGCGTCGCGCATGGCTGAC
>DASZMF010001074.1:0-6310 GCA_035552035.1 Candidatus Angelobacter sp. | reverse complement strand
CACTTTGTCACCCTGGGCCAGAGCCAGAATCGCAGACCTGGCGCCGATCATGGTGGCGACGCGCTCAGTAAAGTTCTTCACAAAATCCGGCAGCCGCAAGGCCGAGCCGAGATCAAGAGCCATCTCCATGAGATCTTCAGTGCGGCGGCGATGCTGATCAGAAAGCTGCAGGTTGTTGGCTGATTCCAGCGCAACCGTAATCTCAGCGCCAAGCACGCGGGCGCGGCGAATGTCTTCCGGGGAGATGCGGGCCTTGTTCTTTTTGTCCATCAGGCCGAGCACGCCGAGCGGCTTGCCGTCTCCGGTCAGCAGCGGGATACCAAGATATTGTTTGGGGCTGGACTCCCAGCGCAGCAGCTGCGCCTTCTCAGCGACAGGAAGCTGGCTTATGTCCTCACAGATATGCGGCGCGCGGGTTTCCAGAGGACGCCTGGCCGCGGCAGAAATATCAATCTCAAGCCGGCTGACTGTCCCCTTGCTGGCGCCCCAGCGCAGGCGGCACTCACCGGAATCCACCAGCGCTACAAAGGCGAGAGAGAAACCCATAAAGTCCGCGGAGCGCGTGACAAATTTGGGAAGAAAGCTTTCCAGCTGTGAGGTTGCACTCAGCTCAGAGGAGATATCCAGCAACTGATCGAGATCATGCTTTTGCGTGGAATAAAGGCCGGTCAGTTCGGAGTTATCCAACGCCAACCGGGCGATATTGCCCAGCACGCCAAAAGCGGAAACTTCTGTGGGCGTAAAAACGCTGCTGCGGACAGCCAGTAGAACAGACGTTGCCCCGGTGGTGACCATGGGCTGCGCCAGCCCGTGATAGATGGCTTCGCCTGCGGGGGACCGATAGGAGAAACGAAAATCCAGCAGACGGTTTTCCTCAATCGCCTGCGTAGCAAAAGAACGCACGTGATCGAGCAATGCTTTTTTGCCAGCTGGTTCGTCTACGGCGGTGCAAACTGCTCCGGGAAGAAAGCTATCGCCATCCTTGACCATCATGCCGGCAACGGCGGCCTGAAAAATCTTTCTGGCTGATTCGGCGATGTGTTGCCGCAAGACCGGCAGCTCTCCGCTGCGAGACGGCAGTTCCACGCACGCTTCCAACACCTTTTCCATGCAGCCGGTCGCCCTGGCTGTGGGAGCAGGCGCGGTTTTCGCCTTGGGACGCGGCGCGGTCTTGCTCTTCTGTCTCATTCCCGTCTCAGGTTTTTTCATGTTGGAGGGCAGCCTGAAGGTACTCTGGAATCTCATTTTGAGTCAATAAGGAATTAACCTGCCAGAATCACAGGGCCAACGCTCAATATCGACCTTAGATACGGTCTCACAGTGAGATGTAAGACTGCGAATCTGCTGATGAATGAGACAAATATTCGCTGAATCGGGATCTCCGGCTTACCTCTGGGAGTGGCAGCCATGCCTCAAACCATCGTAAGCCATTGGTTCTATTGAGCATTTACCGAGCTTAGGTATCGAAAGTACTAATCCCATACTTTGGTGGCCATGGCCTTGCTTTTATTTACGAGCTTTCATTTTTCCTGCCAGGGGAAGCTGTGTCTTGGAGCTGGCAGGTTTGAAGATTCGCAAAATTAGTGACTCGACATAAAGAGAACACGAGCTGCGCAAGGATGAAGCAGCCGTAGAGGTTCGAAATATGCGCATGAACAAAACCATTGGCGGCAAGCTCTACTTGGGCTTTGGCCTGATCATGATCATTGTGGTAGCGGCGTTTCTTGTGAACTGGATTGCTGTCCGGCATGAGCAGACGACGCGGGCTTCTTATAAGAGGTCCATCACAATGGTGGAAAACCTTTCCAAGCTGGACCGGGCGAGAAACCAGAACCGCCTCTTTCTGCGAAACTTCCTGCTCAACGGCGACCGGCGTGAGGCTGACGCACTGGCCCGGGGCGAGAACGATGTAGACGCCCTGATCAATGGCATTAAGGAAAATGGCGTGGGCGTGGGTGACAACAATGCTAAAGCGCGCGAATTGCTCGACCAACTGGCTGAGTCTGAGCGGGAATGGGCGCGCACGTTTGCCTCACCGCTGATGGAAAAACGCCGCCAGGTGGATACCGGCAGCGCGACCGTTGCAGAATTGCAGATTGCCTATCTTCAGGCCACTCCAACACCGGAGCAGAAAACAAGAGAAGAGCAGCCAATGCAGCAACTGCAGGCGATGACCAAAGACGCCAACGCAGCGGCTGAGGAATCTGATAGCACCGCTGCCATGAGCATTACGATTTGCACCCTGCTGGGCATGGTACTGGTCATGGGCCTGGGCGGCGCGATCGCATGGCGTGTGGCGAAATCCATTGTGGCTCCGCTTTCACAGCTGATTGCCGTCGCCGGACAGATTGGCGACAACGGCGACCTGGAACAGCAGGTGAACATTATCGGTGAAGACGAAGTCGCACAGCTCTCGCGCAGCTTTAATAATATGGTGCTCTATCTCCGCGAGATGGCCGGGATTTCTGAATCCGTGGCCGGCGGCGATCTTTCAGTAGAAATCAACCCACGCTCTTCGCGCGATACGCTGGGCAAGGCCTTCCGCGAAATGACTTTGGGCCTGCGCAACCTGGTAAAGAATGTGCGTGACAGCGCAGCACAAGTGGCCAGCGGATCGAATCAAGTTGCTTCTGCTTCAGACGAGTCAGCGAAGATCAGCGTGCAAGCAGCTTCAGCCATTGATGAAGTCACCAGCACCATGCATGAAATGAGCATCAACGTGCAAAACATGGTCAAGAGCACGCAGATGCAGGCTTCTAACGTGAGCGAGACCTCGGCTTCCATTGATGAGATGGTGGCATCGATTCAGCGCGTGGCTGATACCGCCAAGGTGCTGCTGGATATTTCCCAGCGCTCGCGTGAAGAAGTGCATAACGGCATCAATACGATGGAAAAAGCAACGGACGGCTTGAGCCGCATCAATGCTTCCATCGGTTCTTCCGCGGAAATTATTTCTTCTCTGGGCCAGCGTGCGGATGACATTGGAAAAATCATTGAAGTAATTGACGACCTGGCCGAGCAGACCAACCTGCTCGCGCTGAATGCAGCGATTGAAGCTGCGCGCGCCGGCGAACACGGCCTGGGTTTTGCCGTAGTCGCCGACGAAGTGCGCAAGCTGGCAGAAAAATCGGCCCAGTCCACACGGGAAATTTCTGAGCTCATCCAGAGCATACAGAAAGAAGCCCGCAAGGCCGTGGACAACATGGAAAAGTCAACCAACATTGTGAATGAAGGTATTTCATTGGGCGGCGACCTGAGCAGCGCGTTGAAGAAAATTTCCAGCGTGGTTTCAGAAGTGTACAAATTCGCGCAGGAAATTGGCGCTGCAACCAACGAGCAGTCACACGGTTCATCGCAGATTGCGAAAGCTACAACGCGGCTGAACGAGATCACGCATGAGATCAACTCGTCAGTAGAAGAGCAGGCGTCCGGGGCACAGGCTGTGGTCCGCGCCATGGAGAAGATGCGCGAGCTGGTGCAGCGTTCGTCTTCTGGCTCAACCGAACTGGCGGCTTCATCCGAGCAGATGTCCAAGATGTCCCGCTCCATGCTGGAAGCCATGGACCGCTTTGTCATTGAAAACATGATGTCGGCACGCGACGCGCGTTTGGCGCAGCGCCGTGGCGAAGAGCAAAACGGCCGCGATGGTCGCGACAATAACCGCAACGGGTCAGCCCAGTACGCCACCGCGGGCTCGCATTACAACTAGCGCGAAAGGAGACCAATGGCCAAGGAACTACACATTGTCGGCTTTCGCGTGGGGCGCGAGGTGTTTGGCGTGCCAATCTCATTGATACATGAGATTGTGCGCGTGCCGGAAATCACCTCAGTGCCGGATGCTCCCGGCTACGTACAGGGAGTGATCAATCTGCGCGGGAAGATTGTCTCCGTGGTGGACCTGCGTCGCCGCTTTGGAGAGAAAGACATTAAACCGAGCAAAAAAAACCGCATCCTGGTTTCAGAAATGCACGGCAAGCTGGTGGGGCTGATTGTTGACAGCGCATCAGAGGTGCTGAAGATTCCAGAGAGCGATGTGGAATTGCCGCCGGTGTTTGACCAGGGCGAGCTCAACTATGTGACCGGCGTAGGCAAGCTGAATGGCCGGCTGATCATATTGATTGACTTGAACAAGATCCTGCAAAAAGGCGAGTTGCGACGGCTGGGCGAAACCGCAGAACCACAAATGTCCGTCGCCTCGATTGGATTCTAAGCGGGCAATAAGAATTAGAACGGAAAGAACTGGAACAAGATTTGAGAACGGAAGAAGCAGGAACGGAAAGCGTAAGAACAGAAAGCTTTAGAACGGAAACCATGGCCACACCGAGTGTGCAAATCCAAATCAGTGAACCGGAATACAAGCTGCTGCAAACGCTGGTGTACCAGGAATGCGGCATGTATTTCGACGAACGTCGGGCGCATTTTCTGCAGGACCGTTTGCAGCGGCGCCTGAAAATCTGCGGACTGGATACGTTTTACGCCTATTACCGCCTGCTCACCAGTCATCAGGGCCGTGCGGAGCTGAGCGCGCTGGTGGAAAATCTCACGGTGAATGAGACCAGCTTTTTCCGCAATAAGCCGCAGCTTGAGCTGTTCCATAAAACTGTTCTGGAAGAATTGCTGCGCCGCAAACAGGAGCGCCGTGACTGGAACCTGCGCTTCTGGTGCGCCGGATGTTCCACCGGCCAGGAGCCATACACGCTGGCCATGCTGGTGTGTGACGCGCTGGCTTACTACTATCTGCGCAACCCACTGCCTTTTGAAATGCCAACGCCCAAGCCGTTGATTCCGCCGCCGTGGAAGGTGGAGATTCTGGCTTCTGACATTAACTATTCCGTGTTGCGCACCGCGCAGGATGGCGCTTATCCCGAGAGCCAGATGGAAAGCGTGGACTACGCCTACCGCCTGCGCTACTTCGATAAAGTGGGCGACCGCTATGCGGTAAAGCGCGGCCTGAAAGATTTAGTCCATTTTGACTTCCATAATTTGAAGACGGAATTTCTGCCGCAGCGCAATGACATTATTTTCTGCCGCAACGTAATGATTTATTTTGACGAAGCCGAGCAGAAGCGTCTGGTAGAAAAACTGTATCGCTGCCTGAATCCTGAAGGCTTCCTCTTTATTGGGCATGCTGAAAGTTTGTTTGGGCTTTCTGATAAGTACAAGATGGTCCACCAGAATAACGGCACGGCGTACCAGCGGATTGAGGTGATGGGGTGACATTCTTCTCTGATGATCGCGCCTCTGAACTCCGGGAACTCTTCTTTGAGACGGCAACAGAACTGTTGCAGACGCTCAATGAAGAAGGCCTTGAGCTGGAGAAGCGCCCAGAAGACGAAGAGGTGCTGCGCCGCGTGCGCCGCACCGTACACACGCTCAAGGGCGACTCTGCCGCTTGCGGATACACAGAGCTCAGCGACTTGTCGCACGCTCTGGAAGATGTTTTAAAACCAGAAGTGGCCGTGCTGAGCCAACAGGCGCTGGCAGAAGTGGTGCTGATAGCCGCCGATACTTTTAGCTCCATGCTCTCCGCTTATCACGGCAACATGCAGCCGCCGGCGGGTGAAGAGTTGAAGCAGCAGATTCTTTCGCTCACGCGCAAACCGGCCAGCAACGTCCGCTATAAATTGCAGGCGCGCTTTGTGTGGAGTGAATACGAACAGATTGTTGTGGCAGACGCGTTGAGCCACGGCGAAAGCGTTTACAACGTGGCGTTCTCCATTGAGCCGCAGTGCCCCATGCGTGGAGCGGCCATGCAGCTGATTCGCAATGTGCTGCAAGGCTGCGGACGCTTATTGGCCATTGCGCCGGACCAGAGCACGCTGAGCAACGATCTTGATGTGGTGGAAGCAGCCATCGCCAGCGAGCACGCAGAGGAGTGGATTGCCAAGAAATGCCGCATCCCTTCAGTGGTTGCGGATGTTCTGATTCAGAAAGCCGGCCGGCAGCAAGAACAAACTGACGACGTGCTGGATATTGTGAAGCACGTAACAGCGCCAGTGGATGACGAAACTGAAGTGGCGATCCATGCGGAAGAGATGCCACGGCCATCCGTTATGGCACCGGCTGAGCCTGAAGTTTCCGCTGCGGCAAGTGCACAGGCAGCCGCGCTGGCAGATACTCCGCCGGCGAGTTTCGCCAGCATGTCTGAAACGCTGTTGCGCGTGGACGCAGAGAAAATTGATTCCGTGCTGAACCTGGTGGGCGAACTGATTATCGCCAAGAGCATGCTGCACCAGGCGATCAACGAATTTGACAAGCGGTATCCTAAGGATCCGCTGAAGATGCGCTTCTCTGACGCCATGGCATTCCA
>DASZMF010001073.1:0-2921 GCA_035552035.1 Candidatus Angelobacter sp. | reverse complement strand
CGCTGCCTGCATGCTGGAATGGACGCCTACATTTCCAAACCGATCGACAAAAACGAATTATTTACAACGATCGAGCGCCTTACCGGTCCCGCAAAAACCAAACTTCCCCTGGAAGCCGACCAGCCATTGCCTTTACCTGTCTAAGTTTTTATTGCTGCCATTTTGTCCTCTAGTCCGAATCGGACGAGCCTTGTTGCAGCCATGGAACAGCAAGCATCTAATGGGTGCGGCGAAAAGAGAAGAACCTTTTTGCGGCCATCTTTCTTTTATAGATAGGCAAATGGAGGCACCCAACATGCGACAGACAGCTGAGCAACGCTTGCAGGAATCCTGGATACAAGACACCCGCTGGGACGGCATTGAACGCCCTTATTCGGCCAAAGATGTAGTGCAGCTGCGCGGAACTATCCAGATTGAGCACACGCTGGCGTGTCTGGGATCGCAACGCTTATGGGACCTGCTTCACACTGAACCATGCGTAAAAGCTTTAGGAGCGATGACGGGCAATCAAGCCGTGCAGCAAGTGCTGGCCGGCCTGCAAGCGATTTATTTGAGCGGCTGGCAGGTTGCGGGCGACGCCAATCTGGCAGGCCAGATGTATCCGGATCAGAGCCTGTACCCGTGCAACAGCGTGCCCAACGTGGTGCGTGAAATCAACAATGCGTTTATACGCGCGGACCAGATGCATCGCGCTGAAGGCAAGAATGGTATGTACTGGTTTGCTCCTATCGTCGCCGATGCTGAAGCAGGATTCGGCGGCAGCTTGAATGCTTTTGAGCTGATGAAGTCGATGATCGAGGCGGGCGCGGCGGCAGTCCACTTTGAAGATCAGCTGGCTTCAGCAAAAAAGTGCGGCCACATGGGCGGCAAAGTATTAGTACCGGCGCAGGAATTTGTACAAAAGCTGGTAGCCGCGCGGCTAGCAGCAGATATCATGGGCATCCCCACAGTTTTGATTGCCCGCACGGACGCCAACAGCGCGAAGCTGCTGACCTCTGACAGCGATCTGCGCGATGTGCAATTCCTGACTGGCGAACGTACGCCTGAGGGCTACATGGGATTCAAAGGCGGGATTGACGCGGCAATTGCCCGCGGCCTGATCTACGCGCCGTATGCAGACATGATCTGGTGCGAGACTTCTGAGCCGAATATCGAGGAGGCGCGGCGCTTTGCCGAGGCCATCCATGACAAGTTCCCCGGCAAGCTGCTGGCTTACAACTGCTCGCCTTCCTTCCACTGGAAACAGAAGCTGAACGAAGCGGCGATCGCAAAGTTCCAGACCGAGCTTGCGGCCATGGGATACAAATTCCAGTTTGTAACGCTGGCGGGCTTTCATGCACTTAACTACAGCATGTTTGAACTGGCCCACGGCTACGCACGCGAAGGCATGACAGCTTATTCAAGATTGCAGGAAAGAGAATTTAAGAGCGCAGAAAAAGGATACACGGCGATCCGGCATCAGCGGTTTGTTGGAACCGGATATTTTGACGAGATCGCGCAGACCATCGCCAGCGGTCAGTCGTCTACAACTGCGCTTGAGGGTTCTACAGAAAACGAACAGTTCATTGAGCCTGAAGTGGTGCAAGCAATTAAGCCTGCCGCTTAGTTGCCTCCATTGAGGTGATTCGACCCTCCTGCCTGGCCCGGTAGGAGGGTATTTTTTTGTGGTAGCTTTCTCATCCGTTGCTATCGTTTGCCCATTGTCTCCATCAGCAACTTTGTATCGTCAGAGATAATTCCATCCACGCCCATGGCGGCGGCATTGCGCATTTTTCGCGGATCGTTCACGGTCCACGTCACCACGGTTTTGCCAGCAGCGTGTAATTCATCTATCAACTTTGGCGTGAGCAATCCGTAATGGGGGACCACGTACGTGACGGGCAGGGCTTTCCATCGGCGGAGATGCCAATAGGATTTGGAGATTGCACCCAGAACCAGCGACTTATCCAATGCATGTAGTTTGTGGACGACGCTGGGCAAGAATGACGAGATGAAGTAGCCGCGTTGCGGAGGAAAGCGCTTGATGGCCTGGAGAACAATCTGCTCCATGCCTCGCACTTTCACTTCAATATTGAGAAATGCCGTGCGCGAGTAGCGCTCCAACACATCTTCCAGACATGGCGGCTTGCCTTCCAGAGAACAGCTGGCCTGGATTTGCTCCAGTGTGCGTTTGCGCACAACGATCCGATTTACTTTCCCGTCATGGCAGATGATGGACTGCTTGGTGCGGGTGCAGCGAACGTCAAACTCAAAGCCAGCTACGCCATGATCGAGCGCCAGATCAAATGCCGCGATGGTATTTTCCGGCGCGTAAATACGCGCACCGCGGTGGCCGAGCAATAGAAGTTTGGCGGGCAAGCGGCCTGCTAGTCCAGGTCAAAGTCGCGCATGGGGCGCGAATCGTCTGGTGACTCTTTGACTTTTTTCACAGCGTCCTGAAATTTCTTTTCCAGCAGGCTGGCCTTGTTCTTTTCCGCGTCAACGGCCTGGCGGAAAAGAGATTCCTTGCGGCCTTCCTGCTCGCGCATGGCCCTGGCGGCAGCGTCAAAATCATTGAAAGTCTTGGCCTTGACGGCGGCAATGTGCGAGATCACGCCATGGGTCTCAGGATCGATCTTCAACGTGGCATTACAACACGGACAACCAACTTCAAACGGCTCTAACGAAGACTTTGCCATAAAGAGATTGTAAGCCTATAGGCTCGCCGTAACCAGAGCGCAAAGGTGTAAAATTAAGGTGCTACCTGAGAATTTACTGAGCTTAAATATATGGCCCACGAAGCTGCTTTTACCGATGTTCCCACGGCGATCGAGGAAATTCGCGCCGGACGCATGATTGTGGTTGTAGATGACGAAGACCGCGAAAACGAAGGCGATCTGACCATGGCTGCGGAGAAGATTACGCCGGAAGCCATCAACTTT
>DASZMF010001072.1:0-3321 GCA_035552035.1 Candidatus Angelobacter sp. | reverse complement strand
TGCGGGATTGGTTAAAGGTCCAAGCAGATTGAAAACCGAACGCAGTGGACGCAGATCTTTGCGCGCCGGCTGCACGTGTTTGGTCGCCGAGTGCATGGCCGGAGCAAACATAAAAGCAATTCCAATTTCCCTGAGACAGTCGGCGATGCGCGGCGGAGGAATATTAATGTTCACGCCCAGAGCCTCCATTACATCCGCCGAGCCGCAACGCGACGTGATACCGCGATTGCCATGCTTGGCCACGCGCACGCCTGCGCCGGAGATGGTGAGCGCTGTTGCGGTAGAAATGTTGAATGTGTCACTGGCGTCGCCGCCGGTGCCGCAGGTATCTACAAGGGCCTCGCGTTCGGTGCCGCTCACGTCAAGCGCGGTGCCATCAGCATTGGAAAGCGGCTGCGCAGCCGCGCGGATGGCCTCGGCAAAACCGACGATCTCTTCCACGGTCTCGCCCTTCATGTGTAGCGCAACCAGCAGCGCGGCCACCTGGGCGTCAGTGGCTTTGCCTTCCAGCAACTCTCCCATTACGGTGCGGGACTCTTCCCGGCTGAGAGAGGCACGATGGTTCGCGATTTTGCACAACGCGTCGATGATCATAAGGGGGTGGCTAATATTAGCAGGTAGCGAGAGGGATTAAAGAACTCAAAGATATGAATTTCTGCTTTCAAGAACTACGCAGTAATTTATTGTGTCATTCCGAATCCCACCCCCTGAAGTCGGCGTCGCGTTTGCAACGCGACTTCGGGGTGGGTGAGGAATCTACTCCGGTGCTGCCTATATGAAACAGTATTTTGTTTACATCATGTCAAACAAATCGCGCCGCCTTTATGTTGGGATTACCAGCCGATTATTTGCACGCGTTTTCGAGCATAAAAACAAAGTGCTGCCAGGATTCACAGCCAGATACCAATTCGATATGCTTGTTTATTACGAGGAGTATTCAGAGGTGGTCAGCGCGATTGCGCGTGAAAAAGAGATTAAAGGCTGGCGGCGCGAGAAGAAATTGAAGCTGATTCTGGCCGACAATCCTGATTGGGCCGATTTGAGTGCGGAATGGGAACAAGACCCTTCGTGGAAAGCCATCTCAGATAAAGAACTTTGGCCTATGTTAAAGAGAAAACTTCCTGAACCTTGAGAGCAGCGGAGCCGGTTCCTCACCCATCCCAACTCCTCAAATGAAAGACTACTTTTGTTTTCAGGGGACGGGATTCGGAATGACACTTTGGAGTATTGAGAGCTGTCTTTCACAAAAAGGGTAACCTTTAGCTGTTTAGCTTCAGATGACCCGATGGCGCGCGATGTCGGCGGTCCTCCGCTTCCCCCCGGTTTGCCCAACCTATCGCGCGTCTTATAAAATCACAGGTTCCGCTGAGCGCGCTCTGAAGCCGCTGTAAGAACCTGCGTTCCTGAAAAACCCAAACATGAAAATACACGAGTACCAGGCAAAGACAATTCTTGCGAAATATGGCGTGGCTGTGCCTCGCGGTGAAATGGCATTGACCCGCGAAGAGGCAGAAACTGCCGCCAAAAGACTCTTTGATTCCGGCGCAAAGGGCGTTGTGGTCAAAGCCCAGATACACGCTGGAGGCCGCGGCAAAGGCGGCGGCGTAAAAGTGGCCAAGACCCTGGATGAAGCCAAGCAGTGGGTGGACAAAATCCTGGGCATGCGCCTCATCACGCACCAGACTGGCCCGGAAGGCAAGATTGTGCAGCGCCTGCTGATTGAAGAGACCGTGCCCATTGAGCGCGAACTCTATCTCGGCATTGTGGTGGACCGCGCTACGTCACGCCCAGTGTTTATGGCTTCAGCAGCGGGCGGCATGGAAATTGAAGAAGTTGCGGCGAAAGATCCCAAGGCCATCATTAAAGAAGCGATTGATCCTACCATTGGCTTCCAGCCATTCCACGCGCGCAAACTCGCATTTGGCCTGGGCCTGAAACCTGACCAGATAAATGAAGCGGTAAAGCTGATGACCGGCTTGTATCGGGCATTTGTGGATACTGACGCTTCGCTGTGCGAGATCAATCCTTTTATTACTACGACTGACGGCCGCGTGTTTGCCCTTGACGCCAAGTTTGGCTTTGACGACAATGCGCTCTTCCGCCACAAGGATTTGAAAGAGCTGCGCGACATCAGCGAAGAAGATCCGCTGGAAGTGGAAGCCTCAAAGTACAACCTGAATTACATCAAGCTGGACGGCAACATTGCCTGCCTGGTCAACGGCGCAGGTCTGGCCATGGCGACCATGGACATCATTAAATATGCGGGCGGTTCGCCGGCAAACTTTTTGGACGTGGGCGGCGGCGCCAACGCCGAGCAAATTGGCCGCGCGTTCGAAATTCTGCTGAGCGACAAGAACGTGAAGGCCATCCTGATCAATATTTTTGGCGGCATTCTGCGCGTGGACACGCTGGCCGATGGCGTTGTGCAGGCAGCCAAAGCCACAAATTTAAAACTGCCGCTCGTGCTGCGACTGGAAGGCACCAACGTGGAAAAAGGGCGCGAGATTCTGAAGAACTCCGGCCTCAACTTCCAGGTGGCCGAAACCATGAAAGACGCTGCGGAAAAAGTTGTGGCAGCCGCGGGAGGCAAATAGCAATGGCGATACTCGTTGATAAATCCACGCGGCTGATCGTCCAGGGCATTACCGGACGTGAAGGAACTTTCCACGCCAAGACCTCTGCGGCTTACGGCACCAACATTGTGGGCGGCGTAACTCCGGGCAAAGGCGGCACCACGCATGAAGGCTGGCCGGTATTCAACACCGTGGCGGAAGCCAGAGAAAAAACCGGCGCCAACACGACGATGATTTTTGTTCCTCCGCCGTTCGCCGCGGATGCAATCATGGAAGCTGTTGAGGCCGAAATTCCGCTGATCATCTGCATTACGGAAGGCATTCCGGTGCTGGACATGGTACGCGCCTACGAGTACCTGAAGGTTAAAGGCAAGTCGCGGCTGATTGGCCCGAACTGTCCGGGCATTATCTCGCCGGGCAAGGCCAAAGTCGGAATCATGCCGGGGCACATACACAAAGAAGGAAATGTCGGCATTGTTTCGCGCTCCGGCACGCTGACTTATGAAGCCGTGTTTCAGCTCACGCAACGCGGCATTGGCCAGTCAACGGCCATCGGCATTGGCGGCGATCCAATTATCGGCACCAATTTTGTCGATGCCCTGCAGTTGTTCAATGAAGATCCGGATACGCATGCCATTATTATGATCGGCGAAATTGGCGGCAACGCCGAAGAGACTGCTGCAGAATATGTGAAGCAGTATGTAAAGAAGCCGGTGGTCTCATTCATCGCCGGACAGACCGCGCCCCC
>DASZMF010001071.1:0-3916 GCA_035552035.1 Candidatus Angelobacter sp. | reverse complement strand
TAACTGATTTTGTATCCAAACGCCGCGTTGCCAGAGGTCAGGATAAACCGTGATGCCGCAGGTTCTCCGCCTACCGTTAATGCAAGCGTCAGCAACTGTCCGCGATGGAAAGCTTCGCGCAGCGCATGCCGAATGAACCCTTGCGTGTGCTCATCCTGTATGGCAGCGACGCCTTCACGGCCTTTCCATCCGCTGGCTTCCATTTCAAAAAAGGCATCGATCCAAGGATCAATGCGGTCATCTTCTAGTTCGCTATATTTTACGGCTCCGAGTTCAGCTAAATGGCGCTCCCAACGACGCAAGCCGCGTTTGCGATTCGACGAGAGTGCTTCATTTAGAAAAATTTCACTGCTCTCACGCGGCAGCATCAAGGGCCGCTCGCGCCTGGCTATCTGATGGCGAAGCTTTCGCTCTTCAATACAAGTTTGCAGTGCGCGGAAAACCGGCCCGTCAGTGGATACTTGAAACCATTCGATAATGTCCGCGCCTTGAGCGTTTGAGTTCGCCCAACTGATGAGCGCATCGAGGCAAGCCTTTTCATGGCCGCGACGTATCGGCGGCGTGCAGACGCCACAATGCCTATACTCCCACAGCAGCAGCAAATTGGCTGGCATGCGCGCGTAGCGGTGACGACGTTCAAAAGGGAAGAAGCCTGACAAAATTGGCTTGCCGCCAGACTGAGAATTTTCTGAATAGACAAGAACGAAGCTGAATATTTTGCCCGCGCCAAAAGCTTCTACGGCAGGAATGAGCATCCATGGCTCGTAGAACACATTCGGCTCCGCCACGGCGAAGCATAGGTCCTCAAGGTCCATCCAATGCTGCCGCAGCGTTGTAGCGTCGCTTACGGCCAACACGGTCATCTTTCCCGCAGAAGTATCTGCGGCTTCTTCATCAATATGTGGCAAGAGCTGCCTCTCCCGGATGTGGCATGCTGCAAACCGCAAAATACTACTGCTCTTGCAATTCTATGCCTGTTCAGACTTTATGAGAGACAGCTTATTCGCCTGAGTAACTCAAAACGCACCCAGCTGAGCACGTCAGCTCGGACGCACCTCCGGTTTTACCGCCATTTCCAGCCTGCGCGAGCCACGCAGCACAACCAGGCTCGTTGCCACGCCAATTCTCTCTTCGCCTAGCAGACGATGGAGCACGTCCACGCCCTCAACTGCTTCGCCATCCAGCGTAACAATCACGTCGCCTTCCTGCAGACCAGCTTTGTGGCCCGGACTGCCAGCCTCGGCAGAAAGAACCAGAGCACCAGTCAAAGTCTTAAGATCGTAGTGGCGTGCGATGGTCCGGTTTAAAGATGCGGTCTGAGCCTGCACGCCGATGTAACTGCGGCGCACATGCCCATGGCGGATCAGCTTGGTGGCAATGAACTGCGCCGTGTTGATGGAAATAGCAAAGCAAAGCCCTTGCGCCGGCAGAATCGTGGCCGTATTCACACCCACCACTTCACCCAGGGAGTTCACCAGCGGTCCGCCAGAATTGCCCGGATTGAGTGCTGCATCGGTCTGAATTACGTCCTCAATCAACCGCCCTGATTGCGACCGTAAGCTGCGTCCCAGAGCGCTCACTACGCCAGCGGTTACGGTGTATTGAAAGCCATAAGGATTGCCAATCGCGACCACCAGTTGCCCTACGCGGATTCTACGTGAATCGCCCAGCTTTACGCTGTGAAGAACAGGCGCATCAATGCGCAGCAGCGCCAGATCAGTGTCCGGATCTTCGCCAATCAACTGCGCGTTGAAGTCGCCAGAATCGGGGGTCGAGACCGTAATCTTCTCGGACCCGTGCACCACATGGCTGTTGGTCAGAATAAAGCCATCCGGTGTAAAGATGAATCCGGAACCGCTTCCGCCACGGCCGCGCTTATTTTCCACCTGTATGCGGACAACTGACGGACTCACAGACTCAGCCACTGTCGTTACAACGCGCGAATAAGCGTCCAAGGCCTCAGCTTCAGTCGGATGGCCCGGCAACGCCTGGTCTGAGGAAGACTGTACTTCCTGTTCCGGAAAAGAAATCAAATAAGGTTTGCTACTCATAAACCCATTGGATAGAGGAACCCAGGCAAAAGATTCAGACCGGATACGTCCCGCACTGCAACTGCCTTCATCCATTTACAATTCCTGCGTGACTGAATTGCAAAGCAAGGCCTTGAAAGGAAAGACGGTTTTAATTACCGGTGCGGCTCGCCGCCTTGGCCGTGCCATTGCTATTGCCATGGCCCAGGCCGGAGCAGATATTGCTTTTACATTCCGGTCGTCCGCCAGTGAAGCCAGCGAGACGCTCAAACAGATTAAAGACGCAGGCGTGCAAGGCATTGCTCTTGAATGCGATCTTCGCAAGGAGCAGAGCGTAAAAGAAACGGTCAAGACTGTTCTGGATCGCTTCCACCAGATTGATCTTCTCATTAACAACGCCGGTGTTTTTCAGACTGCCAAAATAGAAGACATCACAGCCGCGCAGTGGGATGAAATATTCGCGGTCAATGTCCGCGCGCCTTTTCTGATGTCGCAAAGTTGTATTCCCGCGTTGCGCGCATCTCACGGACGCATTATCAACCTGGGATCGCTGGGCGGAGAAAAGCCCTGGGCCACGCATGCGCATTACTGCTCGTCCAAGGCTGCTCTCCATATGCTTACGCAGGTCATGGCCAAAGCTTTAGCGCCAGATATCGCTGTGAATTGCGTAGCGCCGGGCATGATTGCCGCTGAAGGGGAGCCTGACACTGCTTTGCTGGAAAAACTGGCTGCGCGAACACCCATGCAAAAAAATGGCACGCCGCAGGATGTAGTCAGCGCAGTCATGTATTTTGCCGCCGCGCCGAAGTTCATCACCGGGCAGATTCTTACCGTGGATGGCGGCCTGGGACTGGCCTGATTTTATTTCCTGCCAGCTTTATTTCTGGCTGACAAAAGCCTTCACCACAATCGACCGCGGATCCTTTCCCAGCGGAACCATGGTTTCAAGCGTAGGCACATCTGGCTGAGGGCGGCCTTTGCTATCAAGAAGCGAAAGCACCGTCATGTCGCTGCTTCCGGTATCTATGACCAGCAGCAGAAGCTGATTCGGAGAAAGCACCATGTCTTCCGGGTGGCTGCCCACCGTAACGTAACTGGTGCGTTTGCCATTATCAATGTTGTAAACCGCTACAGAATCCGAGCCAAAATTGGCCACGTAAAGCAAGGCATTGTCCGGTGAAACCAGCGTGCGTACTGGATGGTCGCCAATCTGAAAAGTATTGCTGACCTCGTTTGTGCCTGTCACTACTTCTGAAATCGAGCTTGCGTCGTAGTTGCTCACAAAAACTTCGCCGCCATCCGGCTTGTTTTCAACATGGACCGGCGTCTTGCCCACATCCAGCAGAGCCAGCAGCTTGTCGGTTTTCAAGTCCACTGCGCCTACCTGCCTGGACTCACTGCAAGCCACAAAAACCTTGCTCGAATCGGGCAGGATCGCCATCTCAACCGGTTTGGCACAGACCTTAACTTTGCTGCGCACCGCAAGCTTTTCCGTGTCAATAATTGCAACGGAATCTTCATCGCGCAGAGCAACGACGGCCAGCTTTCCATCGGGAGTTACACGGGCCAGGTTGCTGCCATTTCCAGTGGGAATATGCTTCAGAACCTTGCGCTGGTCGAGGTCAATTACAGAAACATTCGCCGAGCCGGAGTTGGCCACATAGGCGCGTTTGCCATCGCGTGAAACGTCAATGAAAAACGGTGCGCGTTGCACGCCGATGGTATAGGCGACCTTGTTCGTTTCCGTTTCAATCACGCTGATGGTATTGGACTCAGTGTTGGCAACGTAAATCTCATTTTTCTTTGGATTCACGGCCAGTCCGGTGGGGCTGTGACCCACGGGAATCGTAGTCAGGATGCCCAGTGAGCGCAGATCAATCACCGTG
>DASZMF010001070.1:0-6730 GCA_035552035.1 Candidatus Angelobacter sp. | reverse complement strand
TTTTCTGCGGCGCATTCAAAATGTCAGACGCGAGCAACTTCCTGAATCTCTACAGCGACAGCTTAAGAGTTTCGGGAGGTAAGAGCCGCTACGTGCGGATGGGGCTGGAAATCAACGTCTGCACCTTGCTGGCCAGCTGCTTGAGGGAATACGGTTTTTGCAGATAGACCATGCCCTGCATGGAGACTCCATTTTGCAGTACCACATCATCCGCATAGCCTGAGACATAGAGCAGCCTGGTGTTCGGCCGCAACAGCTGCAGCTGATCGGCAAATTCACGGCCGCTCATTTTTGGCATCACCACATCGCTGATCACCAGATCTATCGGGCCGGCATTGGCCACCAATTGCAGCGCCTCCGGGCCGCTGCTGGCGCACATCAGCGTGTAGCCCAGCGAGCTCAGGAATTCCGCATTCACGTTGCGCAGGTCAAGTTCATCTTCCACCAGCAGAATATTTCCCTGGCCTTTCTTGATGGTCTGCTCCCCCGCATCAAGCGCAACAGTCCCCTCGGAAACCGTGACCGGCAGCAGAATGGTGATCTGCGTGCCTTTGCGCGGGCCGGATTCAATGGTGATCTCACCCTGCGATTGCTGCACGATTCCGTAAACCGTCGCCAGCCCCAGACCTGTGCCACGGCCAACTTCCTTGGTGGTGTAGAAAGGTTCAAAGGCATGCAGACGGGTCTCTTCGTCCATGCCCATGCCGGTGTCGCGGATGCGAATGGCCACGTACTGCCCAATGGCCACGCTGCCGGCAGGCGTGAGCACCGGACGCAGCACATCTTCCGTCTCAATAAAGAGCTGGCCGCCGCCCGGCATGGCGTCGCGCGAGTTGATGACGATGTTGAAGATAATTTGCTCAAAATGCGTTTTATCAATCACCACCGTGCCGCTGGCGCGCAGGTTCACAACCAGTTCAATGTCCTCACCAATCAGGCGCGGCAGGATAGCGGTAAGTTCCTGCAGAGTGTCGCCGGTTTGCAACGGCATGGGCCGCACAATTTCCTTGCGGCTGAAGGTAAGCAGCTGGCGGGTGAGTCCGCTGGCGCGCTGTGTGGTGTCAATGATCTTGGCGCAATAGCGGCGGAAGTTGTCGTTGTTTTCCAGCTTCGATTCCAGCAATTCCGCATACCCGCCAATCACGCCCAGCAGATTGTTGAAGTCGTGCGCCACGCCTCCAGCCATGCGGCCCAGCGCCTCCATTTTCTGTGCCTGCAGAAACTTTGCTTCAAACTCGCGTTCTTCCGTGCGGTCAAGCTGCATGCCAAAGATGCACTCTTTATCGCCAATGCGGACCAGCGTGGCAAAATACAGACCAAAATGTTCCGCGCCCGTTGCGTCTTTGAATTTCACTTCCAGGTTTTGCACGGCCCCCTCTGCCCGGACCCTCCGGTAAAGGTCTGTCTGCTCCTGGTGTGATTTCCAGAAGCCCACATCCACGGCGCTCCTGCCAATCACCTTTTCGGCGGGCAGGGCCAGCATGCGTAGCAGATTGTCATTCACGTTCAGGAAGGTGCCTTCAAGAGATACAATCGCGCAACCCACCGGACTTTGCCGGAAGATGGTGGCAAAGCGCTCTTCTGATTGCTTGAGCGCCAGCTCACTCTGCTTTCGTTCGGTAATGTCGATGGCCGTGCCTTCAATAAAGCTGTTGCCCACGCCATCGGACACAATGGTCGCGCGTTCAAGAATCCAGAACACCGTGCCATCCTGCCGGCGCTGCGTGCATTCATAGTTCAACACCTGGCCCTGTCGCCCCAGGTCAATCAGGAATTGTTCGCGCTCCGATGGATGCGAATAGAGAAACACCGCTGGATGCGCCAGCGCCTGCTCCTTGGATTGAAATCCGTACATCCGCAAAAAAGCGCCATTGCAATTCAGCAGCTTGCCATCCACGGTGGAAACATAGACAGCAGCCAGGTTGTTCTCAAAAAGCACCTGGTACTGCCGCGCCACCGTGGAAGCGACTTCAGCCTGGTTTTCAAACAGCGTCATGATCATGCCAAACGCCACAAAGAATTTTGGCAGGTCCCAGAAAACGCTGGTTGGCCCTGGGCCCGTTCCATAAAACGCCACAATGCTGGATACTGGGAATACACTGCCCCAGACCATGAATGACGCTGAAGTGAGCAGCACTCCCGGCGTAAACCGCCGAAAGCGGCGGAAGTAAACCAGCCCGGTCACATAAAAGAACCCAAACAGGTAAAAATTCAGCCCATGCACGGGATTACCTTGCAGCGCCCGGTGGATTGCCCAGCCGGCATAGGGCAACAGAAAGCAAAGTGAGTAGAGATGTGGACTGTCCCACTTATAGAAACGGACAGCCTGCACAGTGCCGTACACACTACTGATAGCGAGTAGGGCAACATAGAACCACGGCGAACGAACTCCCAGCACAAGGCCAGTGAGGTATGCCGTGGCCGCTACACTGATAAAAACAACAAACGCGACTCGCCGGCCCTGCCGGATAAACACCTCTGAGACCGAAAGCAGGAAACAGGTTCCCGCCACAATGAGCGTGATGACCTTGATCCAGACGATAAAATTCCCTGAGAGGGAAAAAATGCCGGAAAAAGAAGGAGCGGCAAAATGGACCAGGATGGCGCCCCAGCCAAGCATCCACAAGCCGATGCTCTTCTGGCGATCACGCACGTAGATCCACGCGAACAGCCCTACCAGAACCGTAATAATGGCAAAAACAATAATTTCTTCAAACCGCGCAGACATAAAGCCCTACCATTCTTACTCTTGCATCGGGGACCGGGTAACCTTGGGGACAAAACGATCTATTCAAAAACGTGAATGGTGGTAATAGGTTGATAACTATTTAGATAAGAATTATCTAATTAACTATGGCTGTTATAGCTCAAACCTCTGCTACGAGAATCAAGTTACCATTAATTGTCTTTATGCAAGAATTTTTTATTTATTAATTTCTCTGAAACCAAAATGGGATCATAAATAGAATTCATTATTATGGATTCGCACAGAGAATTCACTTTTTCTTCAATGGTTTTTCCGCAGGATTTTCATGCACACGTTCCCGGAAAGTCCCACCCATGGTCTTGGCCAGGAAGATGGCAGAGTCGCCAAATTTGTCGCGCACCCGGTCTGAAGCTGTCTGGGCGCGCGTTAATTTTTGCTTCTTGTCGCCTTCCAGCAAGTCCATTTGTCCTGGCAGATCGTCAAAGTTGGAGCTCTGCACTCCTAATAGTCGGATGGCCCGTCCGCGCTCCCAGTTGTCATGAAATAGTTTGGCGATGGTTGAAAAAATTTCGGTATCCATCTGGGTTGGGCTGGATAAAGAATGCGCCCGCGTGATAGTAGTGAAGTCTGAGTAGCGCAGCTTGAGCTGGATCGTCCGCGCGCTGAAGGTTTGCTCGCGTAAACGCCGGCCAACTTTTTCTGCAAGATGCGCCAGCGTTGACTCCAGCTTTACCAGGTCTGCCGTATCAGTGTTGAACGTGTGCTCATGGCTGATGGATTTTGCCTGCCACTCTTCACCCACCTCGCCTGCAAACCACGCTCCCGCATCTTCACCCCGCGCCTTGCCGATGAGGTCCGCGCCCCACTTGCCAAAGTTATCCAGCAGCACGCGCTCTTCTATCTTTAATAAGTCACCAATCAGCCTGATGCCAATCTGATTCAGCTTCTCTTTAGTCACTTTGCCCACGCCGGGAATCTTGCCCACGTCCAGCTGCGCCAGAAAACTCTGCTCCTGGCCCGCCAGGATATATAAGACGCCGTTGGGCTTGGCTTTATCCGAGCTAATCTTGGCCATCAACCTTGAACTGCCGATCCCGATAGAGCAATTCAGCCCGGTGCGCTCTTTCATCTGCTGATGCAGCTTGTGCGCTGCCATCAGCGTGGGCCCATGCAGCCGCTCAGTGCCGGTCATGTCGAGATACGCCTCGTCAATCGACGCCATCTCCACGGCGGGAGAAAAATCTTGCAGCACTTCGCGCGCCTTGTGTGACGATTGCTGGTAAAGGTCTGGATGGCCATCTACAAAAATGGCATGCGGACACATCTTGGCGGCAGTCCGCAGCGGCATGGCTGAGTGAACGCCAAACTTGCGCGCCTCATACGACGCAGCCGACACCACGCCGCGCTCGTCCCGCTGCCCGCCCACCACCACGGCCTTGCCCTTGAGCGCCGGATTGTACAGCTCTTCCACGGACACAAAAAAGGCGTCCATATCCACGTGAAAGATGGTTCGTCCGGCGGCTATCATATTCTCTTGAAGATACACCACTTTGGCCGCAAATTTTTCGTTCAATTTTCGCCAATGCACAACAATGCTATGCGCCCTTATACTTTGGTATTGCTTTAAGAAAAATCACGATTTTACCGAACCATAATCGAAACTTTATTTAAGCTGCTGGCATCTTATGTTGACGGTACTTAACAGTGCCTGGGGTGCAATTTTAAGATTAAGTGTTTAGTATCTCCCCCTGACTTAACTCTAGGAAACCCTGATGGCGCACATGAAGTCCGTTTTAAGCTTTCCCCCGTCTACGGCTGAAGAACGTGAAGCAACCGTGTTGGCCAGCCAATATACAGCCGTCCGCCAGCAGACGCACGCTCTTACGGCGCACCTGACTGCGGAAGACTTAATGGTGCAGTCATGTGCTGACGCCAGTCCGGGCAAGTGGCATCTGGCGCATACCAGCTGGTTCTTTGAAACATTTATTCTTTCCAATCACTTAACTGGATACCGCCCATTCCATCCACAGTTCCGTGATCTTTTTAACTCCTATTACAACGCCGTGGGCCAGCAGCCGGAAAAAGCGCTGCGCAATACTTTTTCCCGTCCCAGCCTGGATGAGGTCCGCAAATATCGCGCGCACATTGACGAGCAGATGCTCAAGCTTCTGCAGTCAGGTACTCTCGCCAGTGACATTCGCAAGCTGGTGGTGTTGGGCCTGAATCATGAGCAGCAGCATCAGGAATTGCTGGTCACCGATATCAAGCACGGTTTCTGGAGCAATCCGCTTCAGCCTACGTATCAGGCAGCGGTGGCGGGTTCCGCGCAGGCTCCGCCGCAGCAGCGGCAGCAGCTTTATCCTGAAGGGCTGTATGAGATCGGCGCCGAAGGCGATTCGTTTTACTTTGATAATGAAGGCTCGCGCCACAAAGTTTTTCTGCGGCCATTTCGTTTTGCCATGCGGCTGGCCACCTGCGGTGAGTATCTTTCTTTCATGGAAGACGCCGGCTATTCGCGTCCCGAGCTCTGGCTCTCTGACGGATGGAAGGCTGTGCAGGAAAATCGCTGGCGCGCTCCACTCTACTGGGAAAAAGCTGGCAAGGACTGGATGCAGTTCACATGCTCCGGCCTGCGTCGCGTGGAAGAAGCCGAGCCAGTCTGCCACGTAAGTTATTACGAAGCTGACGCCTTTGCCCGCTGGGCTGGAGCCCGCCTGCCCACTGAGTTCGAGTGGGAAGTGGCCGCCAGCAAAGCGCCAGTTGAGGGTAATCTGGTGGAGTCAGGCAGGTTTCATCCCGCCGCCGCTTCGGTTGCGGCGGAAGTTGGTCCGACTGAAGCTGGTCCAATTGAAGTTGGTCCAACTGAAATTAGTCCGGCTGAAGCTGGTTCTACGGAAGCTGGCCAGCAGCACGCTCCTGCACAGATCGTTCCTCTGCAACTGTTCGGTGATGTCTGGGAGTGGACTGCCAGCGCCTACCTGCCGTATCCGGGATACAAACCCGCCGCGGGCGCGCTGGGCGAATACAACGGCAAATTCATGAGCGGACAAATGGTCCTGCGCGGAGGCTCCTGCATCACGCCGCGCTCGCATATCCGCGCTTCGTACCGCAATTTCTTTCCGCCGGAAACACGTTGGCAATTTTCCGGCATAAGGCTGGCAGATGACGGCATTTAAAGCTCCTGCAATTCTCATTAATCCGATTGCTGAAGAAGTTCTGGCCGGCCTAAGCGCGCGCCACAAAACCCTGCCGCCCAAACTTTTTTATGACGCCGCAGGCTCTGATCTTTTTGACCAGATCACTGAGACCGCCGAGTACTATCCCACGCGCACCGAGCGCGACATTCTGACGGACAACGCCGGTGAAATCATCAGCCAGGCAGGAAACAATCTCACACTGGTGGAACTTGGCGCAGGTAGCGCGACCAAGACGCAGGTGCTCATCGCTGCTCTGCTGCGCCGCCAGCTGCGCGCGGAGTTTTATCCGGTTGATGTTTCGTCCTCTGCCCTGCAAGGCGCTCTCACCACGTTGAACGGACACTTCCCGCGATGTCGCGTCAGCCCCATCGTCGCCGACTACACCCATCAAATCCCCGACCTGAACGCAATTCCCGGACGCAAGCTGGTCCTCTTCATCGGCTCCACCATCGGCAACTTTGAGCCGGAAGAAGCTCTGGCGTTTCTAAAGAATGTCCATGCGGCGCTGAAATCCAGCGACGCAAAATCCGAAGACGCGCTCCAGCCTGGCGACGCGCTGCTCATCGGCTTTGATCTCATCAAAGACGCCAAGATTCTGCATGCCGCCTATAACGACGCCCAGGGCGTGACCGCAGCCTTCAACAAAAATATGCTGGCCCACATCAATCGCGAACTCGGCGGCAACTTTGACCTGAACGCCTTCGCGCATGTAGCCTTCTGGAACCCACGCAAATCGCGCATTGAAATGCATCTGGAAAGCCTGCGCGACCAGACCGTAAGCATCAACGACCTGGGCCGCAGCTTCCACTTCGCCCAGGGCGAGCGC
>DASZMF010001069.1:0-2254 GCA_035552035.1 Candidatus Angelobacter sp. | reverse complement strand
CTGAAAGAGTCATCTGCTCGCGCAACCACTCCGCCTTCAGCGTTGACGCCACCGGCAAAATAAACTCATAGTCCTGCCCCAAAAGCTGGTTTCGCAAAAGTAATGCCGCTTGCAACATTACCGGCAGATTCAGCCGGACTTCTTTATGCCGGCTCCCCGGAAGCAGCGCAATCCATTGCTTTTCCGGATCAAGCCCATGCTCAGCCGCAAACTCCGCGTGCGAAATCTGCGGCGAATCGACATACGCCAGTGGATGCCCCACATAACTCACCTCCACGCCATGCCGCCGGTAGAACGCCTGCTCAAACGGGAAGATCACAATCATCTTCCGCACATATTTCTGTATCTGCTTCACGCGCCCAGTCCGCCAGGCCCATATCTGCGGACTGACGAAATAAAACACCGGAATGCCCAGCTTGTGCAGCTCCCGCGCCAGCCGCAGGTTGAAGTCAGGGAAGTCGATCAGGATCGCCGCATCCGGCCTGCGCCGAGCAGCCTCCGCCACCAGATGCTTAAACCGCCGCCGAATCCCCGGCAGATGCGTCAAAACCTCCACCAGCCCCACCACCGCAACCTCATTGGCATGCACCAGCACTTCGCACCCAGCAGCCCGCATCTTTTCGCCGCCCATGCCAAAGAAAGCAGGGCTTGATTGCCCAGATGAAGGCGCAAGCTGCCGCAGCGATTCAATCAGCTGCGCGCCATACGTATCGCCGGAGGCCTCACCTGCAGATAACTGGAATTTCATGCAGCTTTGATTATGACATTGTCATCTGCATGCCATCGCCGGAGAGGTGAAGCGTCTACTCTTCCGATTCCCCGATGACCAGATTTCCCGATGTCCCGATTCACGAAAATATTACCAACTGGTAAATTTTTATCCTGACCCCACCCGGGCATAGGCGTTTTGTTGCAAACAAACATCAAAGTGCAATTCGATAAGCCAGTGACTGCCTTGTCGAAGCCCCTTCCCGGCCTCGTTTCGGCCTTCAATCACGTTCAATTTTTTCTGCTCTCGCAAACGCGATTTTTACTATTTGGTTAACAGCAGACGCGAAAAGCTGCTTAGTCTCGCTGCGTTATTCAATTTTCAAAGACGAACAGCTTTCAGGTCACTGAGACCATTAGAAATACTAGCGCTTTTTGTTCGCCATGTCAAGAGAAATGCACTACAATGCCGTACATGGCAAGAACCTCAAATCCTAAAGGCGCAGAACCCAGCATGTTATCCGGCCCATCTGCCAGCATTCTCTCTGCCTGGCGCACCAACAACCGCGTGACCATGCAATTGATCGCGAGCCTGCCAGATGCGCTTCTGAACGCTCCCATCCCAAACATCCAGCGGCGGACCGTCCGCACAATTGTGGCGCATCTTCACAACGCTCGCTGTTCATGGCTGAAGACTCTGGGCAGCGAGCACGGCATTGCCGTGCCGGACCGTGTGGATCGATCCCTGGTAACGAAGCGTCAACTGGTTGCGGCATTGAAGCAGAGCAGTGCTGGCATGGAAAAGCTGCTGAAGCTGGGCCTGGACCGTGGAGGGAATATCCCGCAGTCAAAAGGATACGTATGGCGCAACCTGTCTCTGGATGTAGGACATGTGCTCACGTACTTTGTGGGCCATGAGGCGCACCATCGCGGACAAATTGTAATGCTGGCGCGAATCACCGGACATCCATTGCCAGTTAAGGTCGTAGGCGCATTGTGGTGGTGGAGGGACGCAAAAACTTTAACCACAAAGGACACGAAGGGACACAAAGGGAATAATCTGGCGCTCTGATTTCTCCGCGTCTCCGCGATGAAATTCGCTCAATCCAGCCGATGCTTCATAAAGAACTTCCACGCGTCGGCATTCACCTGGTCCGCCAGCGCGTAATAGTTGTGGTCATGGCCGCTCAGTTCCTGGTATTCCACGGGAAAGCCTTCGCGCTTGAGCATGTCGCGTGTTCGGCGCACACCGGCCAGCGGCACCAGCGGGTCCTGGTCGCCGATATAAATTTTGATGGGCATTTTCCGCGCGGCATTTTTCACAATGCCGTCATACTCCGGGTCAATCCCCATGGCATGCACGGCCACGGCCGCAAACAGGTCTGAGTCAAACATTGCGCCGTCATACGCCAGATAGCCGCCCATGGAATGCCCGAAAAGATAGATCTGTTTCAGGTTAAGCGGAACGAGCGTGGCTGCGTCCTTGATCACGCAGCGAAAAACGCTGGGCGCCACCGCTTCAAACTCCAGTTTGCGCGGAAGCTCC
>DASZMF010001068.1:0-9542 GCA_035552035.1 Candidatus Angelobacter sp. | reverse complement strand
GGTGAAGCTGTTGTTTTACGAACAGCCGCCCATGCCTTACACAGACGTGGCGCAGAAGCTGGGGCTGGCGACGGGCTCGATTGGCTTTATACGCGGGCGATGTTTGAATCGGTTGCAGAAGATCCTGGGGGAACTGGGTTTCTAGATGTTGGAGCAAGATCAGAATTTCGGGCTGGACCAATGGATCATCGATCTGGCAGGCATGGCGGAAGAAAAGCAGCGTCGCGCTTTTCTCACCACGCAGGCGCAGAGCTGCAACCAGGAAGGCGTGGATTCTCTCTATAACGCAGTGGTTACTTTTGCCCGCGTTGATCTGCAAAAAGCTGACAAGCTGGCCCAGGCCAGCACATGGATTGCCGCCCAGATCAACGACCCGTATTCCAGCGCGCAGAGCGCACGCGCCGTGGGGCACGTCTTATATCTGACGGGCAAATACAAGCTGGCCATCCTGGAATATGAAAAAGCGCTGACCATCTTTCAGCAAATGGGGCGAGACCTGGATTATGCCCGCACCATTAGCGGCGGCCTGCACAGCCTGATTTATGACGGCCAGTATGAACGCGCTTTCAAGCTGGGCGAGCAGGCCCGGGCCATTTTCCATACGCACAAAGACCGGCTGAGGCTGGCCAGGCTCGATAGCAATATCGCCAACATTTATTACCGGCAAGACCGCTTTCAGGAAGCGGTGGACCTTTATGAGCGGGCTTACAACGAGTTTCTTCAATGCGGTGAGCCGCTGGATATCGCCGCGGTGCTGCGGAACCTGGCTGTGTGTTACATCAGCCTGAATGATTTTCCCCACGCAGAAGAAACATACCGGCTGGCGCGCCAGCACTGCATGGAGCATGGCTTTTCACTTCTGGTGGCGGAAGCCGACTATAACGTTGCTTATCTTCATTACCTGCGCGGTGAATACCTGCGGGCGATTGAACTTTATGACCAGACGCGTAAGCTGTGCGCGGAGCTGGGCGATCATTATCACCAGGCACTGTGCGATCTGGACGAATCAGAAATCTATCTGGAATTAAACCTGACCGAGGGCGGCACGGAGCTGGCGCAGGACGCCTTCACGGCCTTCACCGAACTGGGCATGAAGTACGAAGCTGCCAAAGCGGCCACGTTCTCTGCCATCGCGATCAGCCAGCAAGGCCGTTACAAACAGGCGCTGGAAGGTTTTGATCGCGCCCGGGATTTGTTCGTAAAAGAACAAAATGATTTGTGGCCCGCGCTCATCGATCTCTACAAAGCGCTGGTGCTCTATGAAGCTGGCGAAAACGATAGAGCAGAGGACCTGGCGACCAAGGCGCTGGATTATTTTGGCCGCTCGGTGCTGCCCTCCAAGGCGGCATTGTGTGAGCTGCTGCTGGCGGCCATTGAACTGCGCTCGTCTGATCCGGAAGAGGCACGCCGCTATTGCAGCTCGGCACTCTCGCGTCTGGCGCATATTGATTCACCGGCAACCTATCAGGCTTATTTCATGCTGGGCCAGTCGGAAGAGGCCAGCGGGAATATCGAACTGGCGCGGCAGGCGTATGAACAGGCGTTCAAGAAGCTGGAAGATCTGCGCAGCCATCTGGGTAAGGAAGAGCTGAAGATTGCGTTTCTCAAGAACAAGCTCGCGGTGTATGAAGGGCTGGTGGTCACGTCACTGGCGGTAAGTTTTGGCATGCGCGCGCAAAAGGAAGCGTTTGGCTACATTGAGCAGGCAAAGTCACGCAGCCTGGCTGACCTGATCGCCTTCCGGGCTTCGTCCATTAGTTCAAGGGAACCGGAGACGCTTTCTCCTGCCATGGGAGAATTTCGCGACCTGCGGCAGAAGCTGAACTGGACGTACCACCAGATTGAGCTGGAAGAGCTGAACCCTACTGGAAGCTCTCGTGACCGGATTCAACAGCTGCGGCAGCTGAGCCGCCGCTATGAAGATGCGCTGGTGAAGGCGTTTTCCCAGGTGCAAAATGTGGACCGCGAATTTGCCAGCCTGCAAAATGCCAAAACGGTATCGGTGGAAGCACTACAGAAGATTTTGCCCGAGAACGCTTTGCTGCTGGAGTATTACACGGCGCGCAATCGTTTCTACGTCTGCCTGGTTTCGCGCAAGGAGTTCAAGATTGTCCCGCTGGGCGATGTGATGGCGGTGCGGGAGAAGCTGCGTCTGCTGCAATTGCAGCTGGCAAAGTTTCGCCTGGGCGCGGACTATATACGACGGCTGGAGAAGCCTCTGCTGCAGGCCACGCAGGCCCACTTGGAAGAGCTTTACACGCTGCTGATCGCGCCGATTCGCGACCAGCTTACGGCTGAGCACCTGATTATTGTCCCGCATGCGTTTCTGCACTATCTGCCTTTCCATGCGCTTTCTGATGGCGAGCGGTATGTGATCGACGATTTTTCGATTTCTTATGCGCCCAGCAGCAGCATTTTTGCCGTATGCCAGGAAAAAGCCCAGCCAGAGAGCGCCGGAGAAACGCTGGTGATGGCGGTGCCGGATGCCCGCGCACCTTATATAGAAGAAGAAGCGCGCTTTGTGGCGGCTACCATGGGGAATGCCCGGTTCTTTCTGGGCGCTGAAGCCACTGAGGAGCGGTTGCGGACGTATGGGCCGGAAAGCCAGTTCATACACATCGCCACGCACGGCTATTTCCGGCAGGATAACCCGATGTTTTCCTCGATCCGGCTGGGCAATTCTTTATTGAGTTTGTTTGATTTGTATCAGTTGCGGTTTGACGCCGAACTGGTAACGCTCAGCGGGTGCGGCACGGGAATGAACGTGGTGATTGGTGGCGACGAGCTGATTGGGCTGGTGCGAGGCCTGCTCTATGCCGGCGCGCAGACCCTGATGGTGAGTTTGTGGGAAGTGCATGATCAAAGTACGGCTGAATTCATGCGTGATTTTTATCAGGATTATAAGATTTCAGCGAATAAAGCGAATGCCTTGCGAAACGCAGTGCTGAAACTCAAACAAAAACATCGCCATCCTTATTATTGGGCGGCTTTTGCGCTGGTAGGAAAGTTCTCATGAGAATCTCTAAAAATTATTTCATCAGCCTATATTTTTGACCTTAGATGAGACTCTTATGACTAGAAGCAGGCTCATCCGTCGACTGCTAAGAGGGGGATACGGACCCGGAAGCCGTATCCCTTTCGTTAAAGGTTTAAGAAAAGTCACTTATGACTGAAACAGCAAGCCATTTCGATATTACTGAGTGGGCTGACTTTGTCAGAGACACAGTCTCTGGCGAACGGCAAGAGCGTATGCTCGCCCATCTCCAGTTGGGATGTTCCAGGTGCGAACGAGTTAAGGGTGTGTTGCAAAAATTCGCTGCCATTTGCAGGCGGGAAGCAGCTCTTGAAATTCCCCGCTATGCCGAGCAGCAGGTAAAGGCACTCATGGGACTGGCCAAAGCGCCGCGTCCCTCTACGTTTCAACGCATCTGGGGCAGCTTGATTTATGACAGTGTGAACGATCCCCAGCCCGTGGGAGTACGCGGAACCCACCAGATTAACCGCCAGGTGCTTTTCCACGCCGGCGATTATTCCGTTGATCTTCGTTTTGAGCACGAAAAGGGATCTGCCAGCATGGTGCTGGTGGGCCAGATTGCCAACCAGAAAACGCCAGACGAAACGCTGGCCAATCTGCCGGTAATTCTTGTTGCTGGTAACCGCGAATTAACGCGCTCCATCAGCAACACCTTTGGCGAATTTCAATTGGAATATGTTCCTGAAAGCGATCTACGTTTGCTGGTACCTCTGGAATCCAGAGGCCAGGAGCTAGAAGTGCAGTTGGGTCCAGCCCCACAGTTCTAAAATTCTGAAAATGCAAGGTATTTGAGAGCACCCTCATGAGGAAACTGAGTGTATTGACCCTAACACTGGCCATGGCGACGCCGCTTGTCGCGCAGACCACCTATATCCTCACTGCCTCTCCCCAGAACATGCAGAGCGTGGTAACACGCCATGGATTAACCGTTGTAAAAGACCTTTTTGATGGCAACAGCAATTGCGTAATGCTGGTGACTTCACCTTCAGCCAATATTTCCGGCACTGAAACGGAAGTGGAGTCTGATCTTTCCGTAGTGAGTTTTGAGCCACAGCAGCGGGCCACGTTGCCGGAGTTGAGCAGCTTAACGCAGCCAACGCTCACGCAGTCCACCACCAGTATTCTGGATACACTGCCGGGGCGCACACTGGTCCCGTTCTTTGGCAGCACCGTTCCCAGCAATTACACAACGCAGGCCGCCACCACTATTATTCGTCTCTCTGATGCCCGCACTGCCACCAAGCTGACGGGCGCTGGAACTGTGGCGATCATCGATACGGGCGCAGACTTTACGCATCCGGCACTGGCTGCCGTGCTGCTTCCCGGTTATGACTTTACGCGCGAAACCGCTGGTGCATCCGAGCTGGCCGATCTAAGCCCGGCGGCCGCCGCTCAGCTGCAGCAGTCCACCACCAGCATTCTTGACGCGCAGAATACTTTGATCCTGAATACTTCGTCGGTGGCAATCCTGAATCAGTCCACCACTTCGATTCTGGACCAGTCAACGACTTCGATTCTGGATAGCACGCTGGCCGAGTTCGGTCACGGAACCATGACGGCAGGCATTGTCCATCTGGTTGCGCCAACAGCGCAGATTATGCCGTTGAAGGCTTTCCATGCTGACGGATCGTCGAACCTCTCAGATATTATTCGCGCCATTTATTACGCAGCCGATCACGGCGCCAACGTCCTGAGCATGAGTTTCAGTTTAGGCCAGCCCTCCCCAGGGTTACAGGCCGCTGTTCAGTACGCCATCGGCAAAAACGTGATATTGATTGCCTCATCAGGCAATGATGGATTGAAGACCCTGGTCTATCCCGCCAGCTACGGTGGCGTGGAGGGCATTGGATCCACGAGCAACACTGATGCGAGAAGCACGTTCTCCAACTATGGTTCTGGCGTAGTCACTTTTGCGGCTCCCGGAGAAGGTGTGATTACCACTTATCCTGGCAGCAGCTACGCAGCTGGCTGGGGTACTTCCTTCAGTACGCCCATGGTGGCCGGCGCAGCAGCACTCATCCTGCAGGTTAAGCCTGCCGCCAAGACCGGAGACATCAATAACGTGCTCTCTAAAACACAAAGAGTGAATGATATGGGTTATGGCCGCATCGACCTTTTTCAAGCGCTCACAACGCTGGTCAACAGCGTCCCCTCAAGCCCAAATAGTGGTGCAGGAAGATAAGCTCCCGCACCCTTGGCTCTTAAGGCACTGAAATTACCCTCAGAAGCCCCAGAATTTATTAGCAAGTCTAATAGATTTCGGGGCTTTTTCAGCTTCGCGTGAGGTTTTTGGTAGCCTCGTTTTGTTCCCGATCAATTTAATTTTTACCTTCCGTAAACCCCTCACTTTTTCTTTGATAAATCAATATTAACCCAATGCAATCAATCGTTTATGAGGTTTGTGGAGTGTCGCTTTCGGCCCTGAGTCGCGCAATTATTTTCGCCTGTTGTTTGCTCCTTGGCGGGTTTGGTTCCAGGGCTACGTGAAAATTCTTCAACCGTTCTTTCGAATTGGTCTGGCATACTTTCTTCAGTTCGACGGAAACCTGAAGGGAGCCTCTCAAGGCCAGGAAAAGCTGGCTGAGGAGGGACTTAAAAGAAGAGATGCGTCAGTTCAAGTTGCTTGTAACAATCTGCAGCTGTCTATTGCTTGTCATGAGTCTTCCGGCCATGGCGCAGGACAAATATGTCCTGGCAACCAACGCTGCCAAAATTCAGGATGTTTGCGGCCGTCACGGCTTAACGCAAGTGACCCAGCTTTCCAAGCATGGAGTTTTCCTTGTCTCGGCGTTTTCACAGGATCCCTCCATCGCGACCGATACCGACGTATTAAGTTTTGAGCCTGACCATTCGCTGGCTGTGCCTGAGCTTTCCGGCGACACCATCGCCAGCCTGACGCAATCCACCACGTCTATTCTCGATGGCCTGCCGGGACGTACGGTTGTGACTTATTTCGGTTCGTCTGTCGCCAGTAATTATGTGACCCAGCCAGCCACCACTCTTACGCACCAGAGTGAAGCCCAGAGCGCAACGAATCTTACTGGCAAGGGCGTTACAGTTGCAATGATCGATACGGGCGTGGATTTCACGCACCCGGCGCTTCAATCAGTCTTGGTTGCTGGATATAATTTTGTGAATGACAGCGGCAATCCTTCAGAGCTAGGCGACCTGAGCGCTGCCACTGCCGCCGCACTGACGCAATCCACCACCAGTATCCTTGACGGCCAGAACGTAGTGATCGTGAACAATTCCACGGCTGCGATTCTGAGCCAGTCCACTACCAGCATTCTCGATGGGTCTCCCAGCGCTTTTGGCCACGGAACCATGACGGCAGGCATTGTCCACCTGATTGCTCCCGGCGCACACATTATGCCGCTGAAGGCTTTTGCGGGTGACGGCAGCTCCGATCTATTCAATATCGTCAACGCTATTTATTACGCAGCAGACCACGGCGCAAATGTGATCAGCATGAGTTTTGAACTCACACAGACCTCGCCGGCTCTGCAAGGCGCGATTCAGTATGCAATCAGCAAAAACGTAACGGTTGTTGCAGCTTCCGGCAATGACGGCAAGCAGATGCTGGTCTATCCGGCCGGTTACAACACGGTCATAGGCGTTGGTTCAACTGACAATCAGGACGCGAAGAGCACGTTCACCAATTTTGGCACCAACGGCGTTTTTATTTCCGCTCCTGGCGAAGGAGTCATTACCACGTATCCGGGCGGAAACTATGCTGCGGCCTGGGGAACGTCCTTTAGCACCCCGCTGGTAGCGGGAGAAGCGGCCCTGATTCTGCAGGCCAAGCCTGGCTTCAAGAGCAGCGATGTTGCGAATGCAGTTTCCCGCGCCATCACTGTGCCGCAGATGGGTCACGGGCGCGCCGATCTGTGTCTTGCCCTGGGCACCGTTGTGTCTGGCAAGCCTTGTGGTTCGGCTGTTCATGGAAACTAAATCCGCGTTCTTTTCTAAAGACGCGGACTCATCAGTTTTCCCTTTTTAGCGGGATTGTTTTTTTCAATTTGCTCAATAGCTCCCTGAAGCCATGGGAGCGTAGCGGCGGAAGAAGCTGTTGGCCTTCCATTGCGGCCGGCCTGAATCGTCAGCCGCGCGCAGCATGAGTGCCTGGATAATGTCTTCATACTTGCCGGCTGCCGCCAGGTCCACAGGCTGGTCAAGATCGTCAGACGGCGCATGGTAGCGCTGTGTGAGCCAGCTTTTGAAGATCGTCTGTTCGGGCGATCCTTTTTCAAAGCCCACACCCATGGCCAGGGCCGGAACGCCATGGCGGATAAAGTTGTATTGGTCACTGCGGATAAAGCCGTTCCGCTGCGGCTCTGGATCGGGCTGCACCTGCACGCCCAGTGACTGCGCAACCTCCCGCACCATATCGCCCATGTCGGATTCAGCCAACCCATACACGGTAAGAATTTTCAGCGGCACAATGGGCAGAAACATATCGATGTTGATATTGGCGACCATCGATCCTGGTTTCACGGTGGGATGCGAAGTGAAATAGCGCGAGCCCAGCAGGCCTTTCTCCTCGCCCGTGACAAAAACAAACAGCAGGGAACGCCGCAGCTTTTTGGCCGATTTCTTCAATGCTCCAATTAAGTCAAGCAGCACGGCGCTGCCGGCGGCATTGTCCATGGCTCCGTTATAAATGCGGTCGCCATTGATGGGCTCGCCAATGCCCAGATGGTCAAGATGCGCGGAAAGCACCACGTATTCATTTTTCAATTTGGGATCGCTGCCGGGAAACTGCGCCACCAGATTGGCGGACTCAATCGTCTTTTTGTTGACAGCTGCTCTGGCGCGCACAGAAACCGTCAAAGGGAAGCGCGGCAGCGGCTTGCGATCTTTTACCAGGTCAACCAGTTCCTGCAATGTGTGTCCAGAGCCTTCAAACAGCGTGTCAGCTTTTTCCGGATTGAAGGCTACGGCCAGATCTTCTCCCGCGGTCTCATCGAATTCAGCGTCTTTCAGAGCCATGCTGGGATGCGCACGGTTGGCTGAGATGCGTGACCACGGAATATCCATGGCTGCCGGGTTCAGAATTGTGATTACGCCCACGGCTCCGGCTTTACGCAGCGCTTTCCAGCGTTCACCCGCAGATTGATAGTGCGAGGCCAGCGCGCCGGGAATCTCTGCCGGGGCTCCTGGGAAGATCACCACTACTTTGTCGCGCACGTCCAGTCCCGCTAGATCGTTGTAATTCAGTTCGGGTATCGTGAGCCCGTAACCGGTAAAGACCAGCGGGGCGTCCACAGAAGGCGCAAGATCAACGCGCGTGCTGAAGATTGCGTCATCGCCCAATATGAGCGGTTCTACCTGACCGTTGTGCACCAGGGCCAGGCTGGAATCCTTCTCCACAATCTGTCGCGACACAAGCTGCACTGGCTGGTAAAAAGATTTGGAACCAGCAGGCTCCAGCCCCGCGTGCTTGAATTGTTCCACCACGTATTCCTGCGCTTTGCGCAAACCAGGGCTGCCAGTTTCGCGGCCTTCCATGTTGTCCGCGGCCAGAATCTTTACGTAATCCCACCAGACCTTGCCATCAAAGTGGGTTTCTCTGGCAGACGCGCCTGCAGCTCCGTCAATCGTTTCCGCGCTTTTGCCATCCATCAATGCTGGTTGAGACTGGGGTTGTGCCTGGGCGAGCGTGGCCGGAATTACCGTGGACAGAAGGATGAACAACAATAGTTTTCGCATGGGAGTGGCGGGGCCTCCAAGGGGGCTGACGAAGAACGTGCAAGGATACCATTGACGAGCGTCTTTCGCTCCCTGAATCTGCGTGTTCCTGCGCCCGCAAAGATTCGGCAGTTCTGGTTGAAAAGACCACGCCAAACAGGGATAATTGAACAGCAAAGATGCCGAAGAAGCCTGAAAAACCGACTGAGGATTCCCGGGACAAGGACCTGTGGATTGCTCCGCGTTATAGCCTGAAAGGTCCGGCTGGTGAACGCGCATGGGAGAACCGGCCTGGTGGCGCGCCCAATAGCAGCCGCTTTCTGGAACTGGCGGATATTGCGCTGGGCGTAAAGAAATCAGTGCCGAAGAAAAAACGGCTGTCACCAGCCAGTGCGCACCAGACATCTAAAACCGAGCCCTACTCTGGAATGAATTACAACTTGGAAAAAGATTCCACCAAGTAAAGCGGCTTCAAGCAGAAAAATTTTTAGTAACTTCAGGCTTTTGGATGGTTGGCCGACTGCAAGGTCAACGATACAGTCCTGGCGTATTCACGCAGCTTTTCCAGCGATACAGACAGCGCAGCAGCTTTCTCAGCCAGTCCACGGGCGCGGGCCACGGCCATGACCTGGTCGGCTTCCATGCTGATCCGTTCCAGCGTGCTCACCAGATAACCCAGCGCGTCTGCATGCGGCTTCCATAGATACGCGGAGCTGGCCTTCTGGTTGTATTCATCCACTTCAATTACCATGCGCGAAAGGTAAGCCACAATCGTCATCATGATGCTGGCATAATCCGCGCGGAAACTCTTCTCACTCGG
>DASZMF010001067.1:0-5568 GCA_035552035.1 Candidatus Angelobacter sp. | reverse complement strand
CGTCACCGCATCCTAACTATGCCTTTATAAACTGTCAACTTTTTGCTGCCTCTATGAGTCGGCCGGTGAAATTCCGGAAGGGGGGAGAAGCCGACGCGTACGATTGTGATGCCAGAAATCTTTTTATTGGTTGGCTGCCAGTTGGAAACTTGTTGGGACAAAGAGCTTGAGCAGCCGGCAAGCTTCCCTACTTATCCAAAAGATTGCCCAGCGGCCCTAGTTCCAGGTTCAACTCTTCGGGTTTCAGGCCAAAAGCGGCTGCAATTTCGTTCACTTTGGCCTCCAGACGCATCAATGCGAGCCCCATTTCCTCCACTTTGGCGTCATCCAGCGATCCGCCTTCCATACGCCGGATGGCCTGGCGCTCCAGCAGGCGCCGCAGCAACTCAACTAAGCTGAGCACCAGCCGCGCAAGGCCCTGCTCAATGTTTTCCGGCGAGCAATCAATGCGGTCAAGCGTGCCAGCGCCCACGGCTTTCAATTCGCGGTTCATTTCGGAAACCGCCGCCGCAATCTCTTCCGGGGTAACTTTGCGTAGTTCGGTCATTTTGCACCCGACATGGTGATTTGCGGCGCTTTTACACGGTCGCTGAGAAATTCCGCTGCAGGCCAGGGGCCACTGATGCGTCGGGACAAATGTTCTGGAACGGGCGCGGCGCTGGCCGCATTGTGAAAGTCTTTTTCCTGGCCTCTTTTTATCAGCACGAAAATGCGGGTCCCACTTTTGGTTTCACGCACTCGCACGTCATGGCTTAAATGCACAACGGCATCCTGCGCCGCGCGGGCATACCCGGCAGAAGAATGCAGCGCCCTGGCCTTCTGCTCCAGATAAGCTTTGCCGGAGCTGGCGTCTGCGGGCACGGCAGGCGACGCCTGCTGCGGCGCGGGATAGACCACAAATTCCATTTGCACAAAATCCTTTAGCCGCTCCAGATCTTCCGTGAAGCTTGCCTGATTTTCTTCCGCGAATTGCAGCATGGCGGCTTCATCATCCAATACTGACAGCAATCGAAAAGGAATGACCGCTGTCTGCTTGAACACGTGATGCACCACTCCGTGAAACTCTACCGCGCTTTGCTGCATATTCTCCTGTGGGAAAGGCCACGCAACTTCTGACCAAAGCAGACGCAGCGAACCAAAAGAGGCTATGTGAACCGGGGAGGCCTGCACTCCCGCGGAAGGCAAAGAGAGTGCCGGCTGATGCTGGAAGCCGCAATAGACAAGTGCACGGGTCACTTGCGTCGCCGCTTAGCTTCTACGGTCTTATCTTCTGCCTGTTTCTCTTCCAGCTGTGTATTTCTTATGGCCGTCTCAATGGAAGTAAGCACCACGTTCAAGCCCAGATATACCAGGTCCACGCCGGCCAGTGAGATCACCAGCGAGCCATGGATCACCACCCCGGAATTCAGGACGTGATCAAGAATTTCCAGCAGCGAGACTTCACCATCTCCGCCGCCAAGAACTTCTACGGAATCAAAATCATTCTGCATCTGAGACAAACGAATACGGCGGCCAGGGCCCATTTACTTCGATGCGCCGTTGCCCGTCCCACCTCTCCACAAAATTTTTAAGCGCCTGGTCCCACGGTTTGCGCTTGCCGCGCGGCACCAGGAACGTGGCCTGCCACAGCAGGCTGGGCTGCGCTCCGCTTACTTTGCCGCTGGGCGCGGAATCACTGGCAATTTTCCCCAGCGCGGTCGTCAGCTCGGTCAGTTCCTGGTCATTGCGCTCCGGACGTTTCTTGATGCGCTCCGCCTTCTGCTGCAAATACTCTTTGCCAGAGCGAGCTTCGGCCACCGGAGCGACAGCAGGGACCCGCTGCTCGGCAAAAACCTTTACTCCCCATTCGTCGGCGTCCGCCACGCGATTAAACACTTTGTTGAGCGCGGCCTTTCGCGACTGTACGTCTTTCAGCAGCGCGGGCTCGCCGGAAAAGATGGTGCCAAATCTGGCAGGGACAATCGTCATCTGCGAAGATACTTCACCCACCACCTGCTGATGGCGCACGCCATGGAGCGCCAGCCACTCCAAGTTTTCCATATTGCGTTCCAGAGCTTCAGAAAAACTGGCGTGGTCCAATTTGCACGCCCAGCAGAGAAATTCTCCGCAAACGATTGCCTGCACCGGCTCCACGCCTTCAATGCCTGCGCTGTTGATCTTGATTTTGACTGGAGGGGATTTAGAAGCAGCTTTCTTCGCGGGCTTTTTTGCAGGCTTTTTCGCCGCCCTGGCCGCTGACTTGGTTACCGGACCGCGCGAGATTCCATAGAGATACAGCGCGCTGTTTGCCGCTAGCTTTCCACCTGGATTTGCTCTTCTAGTTGCCATAGATCGCTTGTGAACTTCTTCAGCTTTGTCGCGCCTGCAATCTCCTCAGGAAATTCGGGCACCAGATACAAGCGATGCCGGCCGAATTTCTGCTGCAATCCCTGCAAAATAACCAGCTGCCAGCGCTGCGCCCTGCTGCAGTGCTTGCACTTTGTCTTAGGCGCCAGCAGCACGCGGTTCACAAACAGTGAATCCACGGCAATGCCCAGTTCGTCCATGGCAACCATCAGCCGCTGGGTCTGCCGGTCTGGCACAGGTTCTGGCAGCATGACCACCCAGGCGCGACTTTGCTTTACATCGCGCATCATTTCCAGCAACTTGCGCACACGCTGCCCCAGGCCTGCCAGTTCCACCGCAACATCCTGGGCGAGAGCTAGTGTACGGTGCGAGGCCAGGCTTTTCAATAAAAGGCGAGACCACAGCAGAATTCGCTCGGGCATCCGCAGCAATTCCAAAGCGTGCCCGGTGGGCGCCATATCAATAAAGACGCTGCCTGGCTTGGCTTCCAGCAGATCCAGAATGCGGAAAATGGCAAATACTTCGTCCACACCCGGCGGCACAACTTCCATGAGCGCGGCAAAGACCTCTTTCTCAAACGTCAGGTCCACATGCAGCCCGCCGGACTCCATGCTGGTACTGTCAGTGAGTTGTTTCTGTATGCGGGCCGCCCAGCGACGAAATTCGAAGACCGCATCCATTTCCATTGCGCCAAATCCCGGATCAGCCAGAACCTGCACCAGCTTGTCTTCTATCTTCTTCTCAAAAATATCATCCAGTGACGGCGCAGGATCCGTGGAGCATACCGTTACGTGAACGTCTTTGCGCAACTTGCGCGAGCGGAAGGCCAGACCGGCGGTGACCGTGGTTTTTCCCACGCCGCCTTTGCCGAGCGTAAAGGAGAGCCGCGTCTCTGCCACCGGCCAGTCGCTTCTCACGAACTGAAGCTGAGTCTTGTCACCCACGGGAGCGCGTGCCGTAAGCTTGGGCTTGCGTCCGCCAAACACGGCCGCACCAAAACGCTTTAACCGCTCAATGCCCAGCAGCGGATTTCCGGGGTCGGGGCCGATGAGCCGGCGCACGCGGGGAAATTTGCTCTTGAGAAACTGCAGGGCTTTTTTCCCTTGCCGCACGCGATACCGGCAGCGCGCACAGTTCTCTGCCTCCAACACCACGCGGTTCAATACAATGCCGCCCAGGCGCATCTCTGGCGCCGATTCCTTCAGCGCATTGAGGCTGCGCACGGCTTCATTCAAAGAAAAAGTTTCCGGCGAGGTCACCAGCAGGACTTCCGCCTGCTCTGAGCTGAAAGCTTCTCTTACACGCTGCACAGTCTCCTGCCATTCGTCCACAAAACTATTTTTGCGGTGGCCGTTTCTTCCGCCAAAGCGCTGGGCCAGCAGCGCGTCGCGGCTGGAGGCAACTTCAAGAAAATTCAGGAAGCGCTGAAAGTGTCCGGGGAGTTCGAAGAGACGCAAGGTATGGCCGAAGGGGGCGGTGTCCACCACAATGTGATCGTGCTCGCCGCTCTCCAGCATTTCACGCAGGGCAAGCAGGCCGGCGACTTCTGACATGCCGGGCAATGTGGTATCGAGAAGCGGAGCAATTTCTTCACGATTGAAGAACGTGCCGTTCTCCACGATATCGAGAATGCCTTCGCGATTATGGTCAAGAAATTTCTTGAACTCGCGGGCGCTATCCACCTGCCAGATGGAGAGGCTTCCCTTCATCGCCGCCAGCCGGTGTGGACCGGACTGACGCGTATCAACGTCTTTATCTTTAATAAGGAGATCTTTTATCTGCAGGTCCTCTGTCTCCAGCATGTCCGCTACGGAATGCGCCGGATCAGTGGACATGAGCAGAGTGGATGAGAATGGATTGCTTGCCGCCAGATGAAGCGCCAGCGCACAGGAGACGGTCGTCTTTCCTACTCCGCCTTTTCCCGCCACAAAGGTCAGCTTCGTCACTTAGCGATTGTATGCGGTAAATGCAGGCAAAAAGAAATTCTTTGCCCCCTGACAAAAACTTAAAACGGACCGCGGACTATACGGGGCGACGCGAGAAGCGCGGATTAAAAGAGTCTTAGAAAATCTGCGTTGAAAGTTTTCATCCAAGACAGAAACCAGCCACCAGCGGCAGATGGTCAGAGGCTACGAGCGCCATGCGGCTGCGGTGCAGGACAAATTCCTCTAACACCAGATCACGGTCAAAGTACATATGATCAAGATGCATTAAAGGGATCATGCCGGGATAAGTTTTTTTGCGATTGAGGTGCAACTGAATGTCGACGCTCTCAAAAGAGTGCTGCAGGGTTTTGGAAACCAGGCCGCGCGTCCATTCGTTGAAGTCGCCGATGATGAGGCGCGGGTGTTTGAGCGTGGGTGAAAGCAATATCTCGCGGCTCATGAGCAGGCGCGCTTGTTTGCGGCGCTCCATGTAGCCGGTGCCCAGATGGATATTGAAGACGTGAACAATTTTTCCCGGAGCAATTTCCAGGTCGCAGCGGATACAGCCTCGCGCTTCCTGCGTGTTGGAGGCCGAGAGGTCATAGACCTGCACTTCTCTTATGGGAAAGCGGCTGAGCACCACGTTGCCGTAAATTGCGCCGCGGAGCTTGCGTGTCTCGCCGATGTGGTAATCGTAGCCAACGGTGTCGGCCAGGTATTGCGCCTGGTTCTGTTCTTTGCGGCCGCCGCGCAGGCTGACTACTTCCTGCAAGGCAATTACGTCAGCGTCCAGCTCAGTCAGCACGTCAGCTACGCGCGAGGGGCGTATGCGCCCATCCATGCCTCGGCATTTGTGAGTGTTATAAGTGGCGACGCGGAATTTAGGATCTTTCATCGGCGTACCGGTTTTTGCAGAATACCCTTTGTCATTGTTCTTGCGCAACGTCTGCGTTCTTGCGCAACGTCTGCGCTACTCATGTGCGACATCGCACAGCGCGTGAGCCATTCCACACGAATTCTGACACTTCCCATTAGAATAGATGCGTGCCGACCCTGACCAAAACGCGGAAACCTAAAACAAAGCAGGCCATAATAAAACAGGCCATTACAAAGCAGGACCAGGCAAAGAAGACGTCACCTGCCAGCGCTTTAAGCCTGCTGCAATCGCCTGGCCTGAAACGTATTCCCTGGCTCGTACATGGATTCAGCACGCGCCCTGGCGGCGCAAGCACCGTTTATGGTGGACGCACGCTCAATCTCGGCTTCACCAAAGATGATGACCGCGAGCATGTGGAGC
>DASZMF010001066.1:0-5029 GCA_035552035.1 Candidatus Angelobacter sp. | reverse complement strand
TGAGTACGAACGAGTCGTGTTTGGAAAGGACAAAGCCTCAGGCTACCACGGAATTGTTGTGATTCATTCCACGGCGCTCGGGCCAGCGGTGGGCGGAACGCGCTATTGGAGTTATGAAAGTGAAGCCGATGCCCTGACTGACGCGCTACGGCTGGCCCATGGTATGACCTACAAAAATGCTCTGGCAGGGCTGCCTTGTGGGGGTGGGAAGTCCATTGTAATGCGCAGCAACAAAGCCGTGGACCGCGAGAAATTATTTCGCGCTCATGGCCAGGTTGTAAATAGCTTTGCCGGCAAATATGTCACGGCTGAAGATGTAGGCACCAGCCCGGCTGACATGGAATACATCTTGAAAGAAACCCCGCATGTTGCAGGATTGCAAGGGCGATCGGGTGATCCCTCACCGCATACGGCGCGCGGCGTCTTCCGTGCAATGCAAGCGGCGGCCAAACATAAGTGGGGAAGCGATGATCTGTCTGGCAAGACCGTGGCAATCCAGGGATGCGGCCATGTTGGATATTTTCTGGCTGGCGAATTGTTTCGCGTGGGCGCCAAGCTAATCGTCACAGATGTCGAACGCGCAAAAGTAAAACGTGTGATCAATGAGTACGGAGCTACTGCCGTGAATCCTGAAGAGGTTTCAGTGGAAGCAGATATCTTTGCTCCATGCGCGCTGGGTGGCGTGCTCAACGATAAGACCATTCCTCAACTGAAGGCTCCACTGGTGGTGGGAGCGGCCAACAATCAGTTGCTGCAGCCGCATCATGGCGATCTGCTGGAAAAGTACGGCATTCTTTACGCGCCTGATTATGCAGCCAACGCCGGCGGAGTGATCAATGGTTGCTGCATTGAGATGCTGGGCTGGGACGCAGAAAGAGCTCAGGCAAAAACTGACGCCATTTATGACACCGTCACAAAGATTTTCGAGATGGCACAGAAGGAGAAAATTCCTCCATCACAGGCAGCCGACCGCCTCGCCGAGAATATTTTGAAGAAATCAAAAAAGTAAGGGCATTTTTCAGATATAAGTGTGAAGCCGAGGCCTCAGTGCTTCGGCTTTTTCTTGATGTACAGCAGCTTGTCGATTTCCGCGATCACATTGCCCTCAGTATCTTTGACCAGCACCTGGAATTGCGGCTCTACTTTTGGCTGGGAGTCGGCGGCTGCACGAATTTCAGCGATCTTTTCTTCTGTCAGATGAAACGAAGCCTTCATCAGTCCCTTGCCCGGCTTCTTAAATCGTATTGCCGCGGCTTTATCCCATACGATGTAATCTTTGCCGAGAATATTGGCGAGCATCAGCACATAGAAGGGATCGCACATGGAGTAGAGAGATCCACCAAAATGTGTGCCGAAGTAATTCTTGTTGTAGAAGCGCAGCGGCATCTCTACTTCAACATCGCGAAAGTCTTCAGAAATATGAGTAATCCGCACAGCGGACCCAAGGTAAGGGGGATAAAGGTTGATGCCGCGGCGCAATTTTCTACTTCTGGCTGCAGAGAACTCTTGGCTCCGTCCCGTGACATTCTTTCCTCCGGCAATCGTTGCTGTGGCCATCTTCTAGTAAATCCTGCGCCGCGAATGCTTACTCGCTTTTGTCTGCCTTGAGTTCTGGTAAGGGCGAGATGGAATGATTCATATGGACGATCAGCCATCGGCCATTGCTCTTGCGGCAAAGCGCGGTTCCGCGTGCCTGGGTCACTTGTTCGCCAAGAACGATTTTCAGATCATACTCCAGCCAGATTGCATCGCCGATAAGGTGATGCGCGCGGTGGCTCATTTCAATATGGCCCGGCGGATCGTGCTGGAAATATTTCTTTCGGTAAAACTCCATTACATGATCGCGACCGTAAAAATCACCGCCAACAGTAAACATGACTACATTTTGGTCCAGACACTGAGAAAACGCGGTTTCGTCACCGCGGTTGAAAGCCTCTTCACAGCCGCTGAGCTGCTCATGCATCTCGGCAATCGTGGCTTCTGTACTCTTCTCGTCCGGTAGTAAATGGGCCGTATGGTTCTTAAGATCAACGGTAATGCCAAGCCTGGAGATGAGGTCTACCCCGAGAATTCCGTCGATGCGCCTACCGCAGGCATTGCCAATGGCTGAGAGGTCAACAGCGGGAAGACGAAGGTCCTTAAGGCTGTGCTGGCCGATGATGATTTCACGAACTGTGATCTGGCGAGATTTGGTTTCCACCGTGCCAGTCCATGAGGTAACAAATGATCTACTGGGGTCGCCTTCAGTAAATAACTTGCTATTGAGCATAGAGGTGGCGGCAGTATCAATCAGGAGACGCAGCTTTGTTTTGTCACCCAGAGATTTTGCACCCATGATACTAACTTGAATCACCGGCAACCGATCGCAGGTTTCCAGCGGGATATCTTCTGCCTGCGCACGAGCCACAGAGATGAGCACGAGCAAAGGTAGAGTCAAGCAGAGCGTCAAGTTTCGGAGCAAACGGCTGGACACGGGCACTCCTGAAAGAATGTGAAAGAGTATCGCATAAAAACGAACGTTCGTGCTATTATATTTTTGAATTTAGAGTATTCGCGAATGCCCAGCCTGCATGCCGCCAAAACAGAGTCTCGCCCACGCAAAGGCGTACGCACGCGCGAAAGTATTTTGCGCGTGGCCGTGGATCTGGCTTCAGTAGAAGGCCTTGAAGGCCTCACGATTGGGCGGCTAGCTGACGAACTGGGAATGAGCAAGAGCGGCTTGTTTGCTCACTTCGGTTCCAAAGAAGATCTACAACTGTCGACAATCGAGATGGCCCGGCAAATTTTTGTGGACCATATTATCCGGCCTTCATTGGCAGCGCCGGAAGGGATTGGACGTCTTTTAAAGTTGTGCGACGGCTGGTTGAGCCATGTGGAAGGGCACGTATTCAAAGGCGGCTGCTTCTTTACTGCGGCATCATTCGAATTTGACAGCCGTTCCGGTCCTGTCCGCGATGCCATTGCCGACGCGATGAAGAGCTGGTTATTTATCCTGGCGCGCGCCGTTGAAGCGGCGAGGAAGACCAGGCATTTGAAAGCTGCAGTCAACGCAGAGCAGTTTGCCTTTGAGATTTACTCGCTGGCCATGGGCGCTAACTGGGCGCTTCATCTTTTGGATGACAAGACTGCGATGAGCAAGGCCCGCTTGAATATCCTGCACAGGATTCGCGAAGTGGTAACGCCCTCCTGCCCGTCCATTAAACTGTAAAAAAGAAACAGGGTGCGCCAAAGCACACCCTGTGCTCATTATTTTTTGGGAGCCGCTTTCGTTTTGGGTGCAGCGCTTTCCTTTACTTCAGATGGATCATCGGCAGGATTCACATATACAAATTTGAATGGGCCCATGCCATGAACTTGAACCACCGTCTCACCTTTTGCCATGGCATAGTGGCTGTGGTGAGCAGGCATCACGGCAAGGGATCCAGCGGGAAGAGTGACCATGGAGCTTTCGTCAAACTTATCGCCCATTGCCGCGTGGAACTCTCCGGAAATAACCGTTACATTTTCCGTGGTGGGATGCCAATGCGGCATGATTTTGTATCCGTTAGGAACTTTCAGGCGAATGATAAATGGACCGGATTTGCCGGGATCACCGGCGAGCACGGTAAATTGCGCGCCGGATTGCAACATGGGCGGCGCTGGGCCCCACTGGATTTTGTCAGGTGTCACAATGATCGCGGCTGGCGTATCTGGTTTGGCTGCAGTTTTCTTTGCTGCGGCAGATTGTGCCGGTAACAGTAACGGTAATAGGACAATGGCGCTTAAGACCATCGTCGCCGAAAGTTTTCGCATATACCCCTCCAAAATGTTTTTACTGAGCTAACTGTCTTGATGGGCTAAATTCTATCCTGCCAAAATCAGATACGATGGAAAATGAATACCTAGAGCCAAGCTGAGCATCTGTTGAATCGCAAGCTGGAATCTTTACAGGAGAAAATCATGATTGCCCACCTGCCATTGTTGAGCGCCTTTGCATTTGCTGTTGGATTGGCTGTCAGCGGAAAACGAATCAGGTCAGAACGTACTGTACGTAACAACCTGCCATTCAGTGATGCCGTTTGGCACGGCGACACGCTTTATCTCTGTGGACATATTGGGCTGGATACCGCGACGGGACGTCCGCCAGCCACGGTAGAAGAAGAGGCGCGACTGGTGATGGATGGCATGAAACATACGCTGGAAGCCGCGGGCCTCACCATGGACGATTTGTTGTCAGTTCAGATTTTCTGTTCTGACGTGGGACTGTTTGAACAGTTCAACGTAGTCTATCGGACGTATTTCAAAGGCGAATTCCCCGCACGGGCCTTTCTGGGCTCAGGCAAGTTGCTGTTTGATGCAAGGTTTGAAGTACAGGGAATTGCCGGAAAGTAAGAGACGGCGCGCGCTGGCTCACTCTGCCGTGGTTGGATCGATCACCGTTTTGATTTCAGAGATTTTGTTGGCGGGAAATCCGCCCTGACTAGCGTGCTCACGCACCATCTGTTCATTCGGCGCAATATAAACGCAATAAAGTTTGTCCTGCGTTACATAGCTGTGCAGCCACTGGATATGTGGCCCCAGGTTTTTAATCACGCCGCATGATTTCTGCGAAACGGCTTGAAGTTCCTGTGGCTTTAAGCTTCCAGCGCCGGGGATTTCGCGTTCAATTACATATTTGGGCATTGTGAAAAAGTATCCTCTGTGAAGAAATTAATTGACCACAGCGTTTTCTGCAAGCGTGGCGCATGTCCGCTCAATTAACCGAGGAAAGATTTTTCATCATAATTCAGCAACTCGCCGATTCGTGAAATAGTAATGTCTGCTGGCGGATATGCGTTCACAATTTTGGGATCGAGTGCATAATGGCCCTGTTTTGGAAAAACTGTAGTGACCCGGTCGCCCCAGATCTTTTTTACGTCCGTCAGGATGCGGATTTTGTCATCGATCAATATGTAGTGATCGGCGGGGAATCGGTGCTCCACATCTTCCAATTCTTTTTCCTTGTGGATATAGATCAGTACGTTTTTGTTCACGGCTTCATAAATTCCTG
>DASZMF010001065.1:0-4589 GCA_035552035.1 Candidatus Angelobacter sp. | reverse complement strand
GCCAGTAGAAAGAATCGCCACGCGCGGCCTGTGGTAAACATTGACTCTCCCCTGGCCCGCAGCCGCAGCCATGGCAATCTGCGCCGCTCCCATCCGCGTTCCGCGCGGCAGCAACTCTTGTCCGAGAACGGCCTCAGCCCCAGCCGGAACAATATTTTCCCCCGCATCTACCGCCCGCAGGATCTCCACCAGCTCTTCTGTTCGCGGTTCAATCTTTTCCCGCTTGGCTCCCATGATGTCCAGAATAGCGTCATCATCGGTTAGATCTGTGGAGCCTTCCCTTTGTGTTCCTTCGTGCCCTGCGTGGTTAATTTCTGAAATCTTACGCTCGGTGTACTCCACCATCACCACAGCGTTAGCGCCTGCCGGAACCGCCGCGCCAGTCATAATCTCCACGGCCTCTCCCGGCCCCACCGGCAGATCGTAACTGTCACCAGCCCTGATCTGGCCAACCACGCGCAGGGTCATGGCTTCATTCTGTGAAGCTTTATGCTCCAAAGCCCCATTCCGCAAATCTTCTGCGCGAACAGCAAATCCATCCCGCGTAGACCTCGGAAACGGAGGAAAATCCCGATCCGCCAGTACCGGCTCCGCCAGCACCCGACCCAGACTCTGCAGCAATAAAACTTCTTCGCCAGCCGCCAGCCCTGCCTGCAAAATCCGCCCACACTGTTCCCGCACAATTTCATAAGCTTCTTCAAAGCCCAGAACCCCCGCAGATTGTGCAGCCGTATTCATAAGTTGATTCTACTTCTATCGCCGTCCGTGGCCTTCGCTTTCCTGTTTTTCGGATCACACGACCTGTCCCGGCTTGCCGTGGATGTCCCGCTTACCAGATCACCCAATCTAGGCGTGCTAGCACGCTCGCCGGTGGGGTTTGGTTTTCAATTCCGGCGATTACCAATTTTGGCAATGCTGGCAATTTAGCCCCCTCCCCCTCTCTTGATCCCCATTCTAAAAGACTTACGCCGCTCCTCCCCAGGCATCCCCAATCGGCGCTGCTGCAAACAAAAGAATTTACCTCATTCATCCCCATCTGATCCCCATTGGGCGAGAGTTACATGGTTCCTTGATCGAAACCCATGAAACTTCTGATCACCGAAATCACGCCCAGGTCGGCAGAGGGTCGCAATCCCCAAATGGCAAGACGCAACGGGGACTCCGTTGCGTCTTGATTGCATACTAGCTCGATTCCGGTTCGCAGTCACTTGCGAACTAGTTCACCATCATAGGCCATGTCTTTTGCGACCCTCAGCCTGAACACTGGACATGTCCAACCAGCCCATCCAAGCTGCTCCACTGCCTAGCGCTTTAATTAGATTTTTGATCCGCGCCTATCTGCGCAAACCTGTCCCGCCTGCCCCGGCATGCCGTGGGGCATGCCGGGGATCTGCGGCAAAAACTTCCTAAGCAATCCGCTCTGCCGGCTCCTCATAAGCGCTCGCCTGATTCAGCCGTTCGATATCAGTCTTGGTCAACTCCAGCTGCGTTGCCTTGGCCAGATCATTCAATTGCTCCACGCTCGTTGCGCTGGCAATCGGAGCGGTAATACTGGGCCGCGCCATCAGCCACGCCAGCGCCACCTGCGCCGGAGTAGCTTTGTGCTCAGCCGCCACCGCGTCCAAGCCTTGCAGAATTCTAAAGCCGCGTTCATTCAGGAACTTCTTCACACCCTGTCCCCGCGGACTCTTCGAAAGATCAGCCTCTGACCGATATTTACCCGTAAGAAATCCCGCCGCCAGTGAGTAGTAGGAAATCACTCCCAGCTTTTCCTTCAGTGCCAGCGGCTCCAGCGTGCTTTCAAACGTCACGCGCTCGTACAGGTTGTAATTCGGCTGCAGGCTCTCATACCGGGGCCAGTTGTGTTTGCCGCTCGCCGCCAAAGACTCTTTCGTCCGTTCTGCCGTAAAATTCGAACAGCCAATCACCCGCACCTTGCCCTGCTGGACGAGTTGCGCATACGCCTCCAGCGTCTCTTCCACCTGCGTATTAGCGTCATCGCGATGCGACTGATAAAGGTCAATATGGTCTGTCTGCAGCCGCTTGAGTGAATCTTCCGCCTGCCGCATGATCCACGCCTTGGAAAGTCCTTTGCCCTGGCCAGGAATTTCCGATCCCACTTTGGTCGCAATCACCACCTTGTCGCGATTGCCGCTGCGCTTGATCCAATTCCCAATGATCGCCTCGCTCTCGCCGCCCTTGTGCCCCGGCACCCACGTGGAGTAACTGTCCGCCGTGTCAATAAAATTCAGCCCCGCCGCAACAAACGCATCCAGGACTTTGAATGACGTTGCCTCGTCAATCGTCCAGCCAAACACATTCCCGCCCAGCATCAGCGGAGCCACCTCAATTGCGGACTTACCCAGTTGGCGCTTTTTCATCACAAGAATCTCCTGCTTTCTATTTTACTGTTTCACGCCAAGTTCAGAGCAGCGCGACTCATCACAGAATTCAATCTTCTGTTTTTCTCGGTGCCTCCATGTCTCAGTGGTAGGTTTTAGCTGTTAAACTTTCCTGAGCACCAGCGAGGTTCGAACACTTTGAGACAACTTCCCGTACTCGTGGTCCATGGCGGCGCCTGGGCCATTCCTGATGACATGGTGGAATCCCACACTCTTGGCGTGCAAAGAGCGCTGGCCAAAGGCTGGCAGGTTCTGGCCGCCGGCGGTCCCGCGCTTGACGCCGTGGAAGCCGCCATCGTCTGCATGGAAGATGACGAAACTTTTGACGCCGGCCGCGGCAGCTTTCTCACCCGTGACGGTCGCGTCCAACTCGACGCCCTGATGATGGACGGTGCAACGCTTCGTGCCGGCGGAGTGGGCTGTGTTGAACGTATTCGCAATCCCATCAAAGCGTCACGGCTGGTTCTGGAGCAGAGTCCGCACGTTTATTTTGTGGGCGAAGGCGCCGAGCGTTTTGCCCACGCTAAAGGCATGCAGCTGTGCCGTAATGAAGAGCTGGTGATTGAGCGCGAAATCATTCGTCTGAAAGAGGCCCAGGAAAAAGAAGCCGCCGGACAGCCCGATCTTACCTTTGCCGGCCCGCTCACCAGCCATGACACTGTTGGTTGCGTCGCACTGGATGCCGAAGGCAACATTGCCGCAGGCACTTCCACTGGCGGCACGCTCAATAAAGATCCAGGGCGCGTCGGCGATTCTTCACTGATTGGCTGCGGCTGTTATGCCGACAATCTTACGGCTGCCAGTTCCTGCACCGGATGGGGCGAACCCATCATGAAGCTTGTCCTGGCCAAATGGGCTGCGGACAAAGTGCGCGTTGGCGGCGCACCAGATGCTGTCGCGCTGGAAGCCATGCAATATCTAAAACGCCGACTCAACGGACACGGCGGTATGATCGTGCTCGATCAGCGAGGACGTTTCGGCATCGCGCACAACACGCCGCGCATGGCCTGGGCTTATAAAAATACTGAGCGAGAAAAAGTGGGCATTCACTGTAATAGCCCGGCATTTTAAGGGCGCGCTATTTAAGCTCAGTGATATTGCTATCTGCCTCGGCGTCCGCCCACGTCCATATTTCCGCCGCCGCCATCCGAAGTAACAAACACCGGAAACTCTCGTTCACTGGCAACCGGTGTGCTGCCGCACATGGCTGGCGTAAAGCGCCACTTCTTCACCGTTTCCAGCACTACCTGCTGCACATCAGTATCGCTCGTCACCATTTTCAGGTTCTCCAGGCTTCCATCCTTGGTCACGATTCCATAGGCGTTAATGATCGGCGAGCCGGCGTTTCTGCGTATTACGGCATTGGAGAAGTCCGGCGCCACGGTGCGCAGCGGCGCGGCCGACGTTACCTTTTCACAGGTATCAAATTCCATGGCCTTGGCTGGAACAGAGAACACCGTCTCCGCGAATTGCGCCTTGCGTACCTTGATGTTCTCAATCACCAGAACTGGTTTCTCCAGCTTTTCCAGTTCCAGCAGAACTGTAATTTTGCTGGGGATCCACAGCCCTTCAATCTGGCTGTAATTGGTAAACTCAACGGCGCGGCGCTGGTCCAGGTTCTCCAGTAAGAATTTGCGTTCCGGATCAAAGCACAGCCGGTGGTGCTGTTCGCCTTTTACCTCAAAACAATTGGCCGGCTGGCTCTGCGCCTTTTTCCTTCCCACGTCGCCAAGTTTGGTATCGCCATCGTCAGCCAGTTTGTCCCAGAAGTGATCGGCTTCCGCCAGCTTGCCCAGCTGTGGAATAGGCATCGGTGTTGACCGCGCGATGTAAAGCTTGCTCTCCCGCGTGAGCTTTATTTCCTGGTAGGTTTCCACCAGCAACTCAGACCGCCATCTCTCATGGTCGTGGTAAATCGTGATCGTGCCCTTCTTTTCATTCTCCGTCCCCGGATTAATCACCAGGGTCCCGGTGAATTCATAAGAGACAAGCGTAGAAAGACCCGAAGCCTCATGAGCTTCCAGCAGCAGCTGTTTCGCTTCCAGATGAGGCTCATCCGCGCAAAACATTTCAGCGTTCAAGGCAAACACAAAAAGACAACACAGCAGTGGTAGATATTTTTTGATGGTCATAGACAGAAGAAAAATTCGGAGTCCCCACGCTCCCAGGCGTGGGGGAAAGTTTAAA
>DASZMF010001064.1:0-3995 GCA_035552035.1 Candidatus Angelobacter sp. | reverse complement strand
CCAAATCGCTGGGCATACAGAAAGCTGAAGTCGTAGGGCACGATATTGGCCTGATGGTCGCCTATGCCTACGCCGCGCAATTCCAGTCAGAACCACCAAACTGGTGTTGATGGACGCCTTTCTTCCTGGCGTGGATGGATGGGAAGCCGTGTATAACAATCCGGCGATCTGGCATTTCCGCTTCAACGGTCCCACGCCTGAGCTTTTAGTGAAGGGCCGCGAGCGTACGTACTTTGAACATTTATGGAATGAGTTTGCCGCGGACAAAAACCATTCCATTCCTGAAGCCGACCGCAAACTTTATGCGGCTGCTTACGCCGCTCCCGGACGCATGCGCGCCGGCTGGGCATACTTTGTTTCCTTCCAGCAGGCGGCCAAGGATTTTGAGCAGCTCGCCAAGACCAAGCTGACCATCCCAGTTCTCTCCATTGGCGGCGAAAAAGCCAACGGCGCAGTGCTGGGGCATCAGGTGAAGCTGGTGGCGAATGACGCAACCTTTGTGGTGCTGAAAAATACCGGCCACTGGGTGATGGAAGAAAACTTTAAAGAGACGAGCGAAGCGCTGCTGAAGTTTTTGTAATCGAGTTTTTCAAATTTCGTATCAGGGGCCGGGCTTCAGCCGTGCCGTAAAAGCGGATAAAAGAAAGGGCTTTACCTTCTGTGTAGATAAAGCCCTTTCTTCCAAATCCGCGTTCATCCGCGCAAATCCCCGGTAAATTCTTTTGCCTCTCCGCGCCTCCGCGCCTCCGTGGTGAAAAAGGTTTTAGCTTTTCAGCAAAGACCATTGATGTCTGCATTCTCCAGCCAACGCTTAGCAGTGCCTTGCCTTGTTACTGTGAGCATGGCGCGGCCAATGCATTCTGTGGTGGTTACGAACTTGGGGAAGAGCAGCTTCAAGACCGGATAGAACGGCTTTATCACCGCATAAACCGCCCCGTACCAGGCCGTCTTGGTGCGAATCCCGTGCAGCGGCTGGATATATCCCGGGCGAAACATGTAAGCCGCCTTGAACGGCATCTTGAGCAGATCGTTTTCTGTTTTACCTTTCACGCGTGCCCACATGCTGCGGCCTTGCTCTGTGCTGTCAGTGCCCGTGCCGGAGACATAGACAAAAGTCATCGCCGGATTGATGCCAGACAGAGTTTTGGCTACCGCAATCGTCAAGTCATAAGTAATGCGGCGATAGTCTTCTTCCTTCATGCCTACGGAAGATACGCCGAGACAGAAGAAACACGCGTCATACCCAGAGAGCTGCGCTTCAATCGGGGAAAGGTTCGCAAGATCTTTTTGCGCGATCTCCTGCAGCTTGGCGTGTTGCTGCCCGGTAGTGCTGCGGCCAATCGTCAGGACGCTCTCCACATCCGGCGCCAACAGACATTCGCGCAACGCGCCCTGGCCTACCATGCCTGTCGCGCCAAATAGAATTACCTTCATCGTCTCTCCATGATTTTTCCTCGAATGGCGACTGGCCTGAGTGCCGGCAGCAGGGAATTAAGTCATCTGCAATTTCTAAGCAATAATGCTACATTGTGCAGTCATGAAAAAGCAGGCGTTGCCGGTCTTTATTTCCGTCTTCTTTATTTCAGTCCTCATTTTTCTCGTGTCAGCCGCCGGCTTTTGTCTGGGGCAGCCACAAAAACCAACCATGCCAAATCAATCTTCATTGCCACATGCTGAATTTAACGCTGAAGCCGCGCAGCGTTTCGCCCAACTGGCGCTGGATTGCGTACATAAAGAGTATCCCAATAAGCTGGCGCACTCCTTGAACAGCGATGCCGATGTAGCTCCACCGCGCAAGCTTACGCCCGCATTTTACGGCTGCTATGACTGGCATTCTTCCGTTCACGGACACTGGCTGCTGGCTCGGCTGGCCCGTACTTTTCCTGATGCACCATTCACTCCAGCCGCCCGCGCGGCCCTGCAGCAGAGTTTGACCAAAGAGAACATCGCGCAGGAAGCGATCTACCTGAAGGCCGATGGTCGCGCCAGCTTTGAGCGTCCTTATGGGTTGGCCTGGCTTCTGCAACTGGGCGGGGAACTACGCGAATGGAGCAAGACAGACCCAGCCGCGCTCGAGCTTTCATCCAATTTACAGCCGCTGGAACTGGCTGCCACCGAACGGCTGAAAACGTGGTTGCCCAAGCTCTCGCATCCAGTGCGCTCTGGCGAGCACAGCCAGACGGCATTTGCTCTGGGCTTGATTCTTGATTATGCGCGGACCACTGGTGACCAGGACTTCGTAAAGATGCTGCTCACCAAGGCGCGCGACTTTTATGCGGCGGATAAAAATTGTCCGCTGGCCTACGAGCCTTCAGGAGAAGACTTTCTTTCTCCCTGCCTGGCTGAAGCCGATGCCATGCGGCGCGCGCTTTCATCCACAGATTTTGCGCAGTGGCTGCGTCAGTTCATGCCGCAGATTTCCACGGGAGACTCATGGCTGCATGCAGAAAAATCGCCAGACCAATCTGATCCCAAGCTTGCGCATATTGACGGGTTGAATCTCACCCGCGCCTGGATGCTGGAAGGCATCGCCTCAGGCTTGCCAAAGAATGATCCGCGCATTGCTGTTTTAGAACGCACTGCTGCGGTGCATCGCAATGCTGGACTCGCGGCCGTAACCGGCGAACACTATGAAGGCGGACACTGGCTGGGAAGCTTCGCCGTGTATCTCACTACGCGCAGAGGCATCGCGGCACACTAGCTCTGATTACTTAGCGCGGTGCTGATACAGGCTCATCACGTTTCCACCGGGATCGCGAAACAAGGCCGTGAGTTCAGGTGCATGCGCGCCGACAGGCTCCACGATTTCGCAGCCAGCAGCTACGATCAGATCAAGCGTCGCTGCAATATCATCCACCATAATGGAAACGACCATGCCGGAAGCTGAGGCTGGCTGGCGTCCAAGCACCCACGTGCCGCTCACTTGATTTACGCCATCGTCAAAACCCACTGAGCCATCGCCGCGCTTTCTCACGTCCCATCCAAAAATCTTCTGGTAGAACTCCGCGGAGTCATCAATGTCCGTGGCAGGCATCTCGATATAACAAATCTTGCCGTTTCCAAACGTAGGAGCCATCTGTTTTTCCTTGAAAAGTTCTCAGATAAGAACTAAGTGACTCATGCTATCGAGCGAACGAGCCATTCCACAACCTTAGTTCAGAAGTTCGTTGCAGAGATTGTGTAATTTGATTTCTGAAGCTGCATAAGCTTTCTGTCTTAACAAAATTAAGGCTTTTTTTACTTGCATTCCTGCCTCTGAGAGGAGAATACTTCCAGCAACATAGCTTGACAGTTAGAAATAAGAATTAAGGTCAGACGGATTAAAAAATATGCGTCCAGCAGTCCTTTCTATTTCCGGGGAAAGGGTGTTGTCCCCTATCCGCAACGCCGTTTTGGCGCATGCGGGATACGGTGTCATCCCCGTTTTTACGGTTGAAGCCGCTCTCAACATTCTGCGCTTTCGCCACGTCTGTGCCATTGTGATTGCCAACTCAGTCTCTGTGCCGGACCGCCGGCTGGTGTGCTCGGAAGGGCATAATCGGCATGTGCCTTCAGTCGTGCTCGATCCTTACGATCAGGGCGCAGAAGACCATTCTGAGCTGCACGTAAATCCGCTGGATGGTCCTGAAGCTTTTCTTGACGCGCTGGCCGCCCTGATGCAACGCGATCATCGGCCATGCGTTACCGGAGAGACTGCTAAACTGGTTTAAATGCCACGTAAAGCACTTCCTGTTGCTTCGGCCAAAAACAGGGCTGGGCAAAAAAACCTTGTGTCACCAGAGACTCATCCAGTAAAGGCTGGGCCGCTGTCCGCTGGATTATCAAATATCGGATACAAAGACTCTGCGGCTTCAGCCTCTGCGGCATCACAAATTGTGCCAGCGAAATCTGGTGCAGCTGAGGTTAGGACATCGAATATTCAGCCATCGATTGAACCAGCACCCGCTGGACAGATAGAAATTGCAGCCCTCAATCAAGAGATCGTTGCTTGCGTG
>DASZMF010001063.1:0-3465 GCA_035552035.1 Candidatus Angelobacter sp. | reverse complement strand
GACCTGGGGTAAAAAGGCGGCCTTTACGAATCATTTTGTTTTCCTATCTCTGGTTTTCTTGTCTAAAGATCTTTTGTGGTGTGTGGGTTTCTTATTGTGAAGACAGATCAATTTTGTTGAAGTCTGCCGGACGGGCAGTGTCGGTTTGGGTGCCGTGTCTCAACAACACCACGCTTGCGGTTGGGTCATTCGCGTTCTGTACCACCAGTAGAGCATCGCCATCGGGAGCAACCTGCGGAGCAGATGACATCCATTGTATCTTTGCCACGCTGCTCTTGGGAACCAGCGCAAGGGCATCGGCATGAGCAAAAATAGCGTCATAAGCTACCATTCCTTTGGCCATCATGCTGACTCGTTTTTGCCCCATGGCATCCACCAGAAAATAGGCTGAATCGGCTGCGCCACCACGGCCGCCAAAGTCACCCATGATATGGCCAGTGGTATCTAGTTTATGGTCTCCGAGAAAGCGCAGAGCGGAAATCGAAAAATCTTCGGTTTTCGCCACACGCCATCCTTGCAACTGCTGTAAGCGCGCCGCGTCAGCTGGCAATATTCCCGAAACGGGAGCCAGGTTGCTGGCCGCTGCCGGACGACTATAAGGTTGGGCAAAAAGCAGCCCCACCAGGCACGCCAGCCCGCCTGCCAATGCAATCCGCACCGGCCAGCTGTTAACTTTTGGTGGCAGCGGATCAACTTTCACCAAATCCGTTCCCGGCATTTCCTGCACACCCTTCGCCAGCATCAGCATGGATTGCAAATGGTCGAACACATGGTTTGCCGTAAACGGCGGAATGGTCAACTCGCTCAGCTCAATCACCCGGTCTTTAATACTAAGTCCAGTTTGAGTTGAGCAGCACAGCTGTTCCAGGCTGGCTCGAATGGTAGTGCCTGCGGTGAGCATCCTTATTTCCATGGGATGATCGCTTCTGGCGTTGAATCTTCTATCCAGCGCTGTGCTGCCGGTGCGCATCAGCACACGGCCTTCCCCGGTGATGGCAGCTGTTTTTGGCACCAGAAAAAAATTGATGGTTGCCGGCACACGCATCTGTATGTCGAGCCCCGGCGTATCCACATGGTGAGAGAAGCGGACAATCGTGGGATGTCCACCATAGTGGCCGGCAATCACCACGTCACTGCGTTCGCGTGTGGGCTGGGTCTTGAGCAAATCCGCAATCTGCATCACGTCGGGCTGGATTGCTTTGTAGCCCAGAAAAGTCGCGAACCGCCGCACCCAATAAACAATGATCCCCACAATACCCACGATCATAGCGATATTGAAAATAAGGGCTTGCGGCTGCATGGTTTCTCCGGAAAGTTAAGCCAGATGATAATTGGGCTGGGGTGATGGAATCAATTCAGGTGGCCAGCTTGCATCTTCGCGCCGCCAATTTCTGGCAAGACTGAGCAGGGTCACAGCTTATAATCTGATTCACCGGAGAAGATTCCCAAAATGACCATTACTGAACAGATACAGAAAGATATGGTTGCCGCCATGCGCAGCCGCGAAGAGCTGAAGCTTTCAACCATACGCATGGTCAAAGCCGCACTCAAGAACAAGGAAATCGACAAGCGCGCGCCTCTCGACGAAAAAGAAGAGCAGCAGATTCTGAGCACGCTCATCAAGCAGCGCAAGGAATCCATTGAGCAGTTCGTCAAAGGCGGACGCCAGGAGCTGGCCGATAAAGAAGCCGCGGAAATCCTGCTGATTGAACACTATCTGCCCAAAGCCATGGGCGAAGAACAAATTGCCGAAGCCGTAAAAGCCACCATCGCGGAGATGGGCTCGCCTACTTTAAAAGACATGGGCACCGTCATGAAGAACGTGATGGCCAAACTCCAGGCCACCGGCGCGCGCGTGGAAGGAAAAACCGTGAGCGAACTGGTGAAGAAAGGTCTGGGCGGATAAAGCTAACGCAAGAAATTTGCGTTCCCCATGGCTGATCCGCCCGATCCTCCACTACTTGTCCACGTTTAGCACTCTCCCAGAGCTGCTGCCAAAGTGCATGGTTCCCTCATAAATTGCTTGCCATGGAAAACTAAAGTACTGATACTGCATTCATATTAGGTAAGAGTTGTTCCCCGATTTTGCCGAAGTCCTTGCTGGGATGGGTGACGCCTGCGTTTCCCGGCTTGGCCGGACGGCGCGGGAAAAGGGGTGATGAGGTGATATCTGAATCCAGTCCGCTGCAGGTGTTTTTCCAGGAAGTAGTTGAACGCAATTACGGTGAAGTTGGCGTGCGCAGTTCAGAAGTGCATGCGTACGTAGCCAACCTGCTCGCCGAATTCTGCGAAACCGATACTCTCTACAAAATCAAAAATGCTGATGGCCGCCAGCTGTGCGACGTGGGCGAAATGCTGCTGGAATCCGATCCTGTCTATGGACCGGCGCCGTCATTTGACCGTGAGCGCCAGGTGCGCAAACACATTGGCGATTACGCGCTTTTCTTCAGCGGCATGTTTCCGCAAAGCCTGAACCACTATCGCCTGCGCAAGACGCGCATGGAGCAACTCATCGACTTTGTGAAAGCCGGCAAGGAGAGTTACTACATCGTGTCAAAGTTTGAGCACTTTGAATACGCCAAGGTAGCGCCGCTCTTTCGCAAAATGTCGCAGGAATTTGAACGGCTGGTCTATGGCCTGAATCAGGTCAAGAATGAATTGGAAGAAAGGCAGCATCCCATCACGCGGCAGACGAAAGAGTTTTTGATGTAGCCAGTCATGCGCAAGATCTGAAAGATCGATATTGTAAAAGTCCGACGTTATGAAAGGGCACGCTGTGAGTTGGTGTGCTCTTTTTATTTTGGCTGCGCGATCGCGCTCACCCAGACCAATATAGTTTCGGGTAAAGTTATACGGACTTAAAAGTTTGAAGTGAAAGATAGATGAGCGTAACTGAACTGCTTGGATTTCTCGCCGGAACGCTGACCACCATTTCTTTTGTGCCACAGGTATTCAAGGCATGGCGGACCAAACGCTGCGACGATCTCTCCTGGGGCATGCTCGTGGCTTTTTCCACGGGCGTATTGCTCTGGCTGATTTACGGCGTGCAAATCTCGGCGCCGCCTATTATCGTGGCCAACGCGGTTACGCTGGCGCTGCTGATCGTGATCATGGTGTTGAAAATCAAGTACAAAACGCGCTAGATATAAAGACGGGAGCTGCCTTTGTCGCGAGTTCTACAAGAGCGCCGGGAGCGCCAGGACCAGAAGAACGCCATGGATTCTCGCAAGACGATGATGATTCTATTGGGAGCTGAAATTGTCCTATGTGCTCCGTCGGTACTCGTCCATCTCTTCGCTATGTTCATAGGATTTGCTGACTCCGGAACCAGGGACAAGCTAGATTTCAATCGTGATTTTCAACTTGATATATCTGGAACGATCTGGCCTTTGCTTGAATTGATTGTGAGCTGGATCTGGATCGTATTTGGAACAAAGCGATATATAAAGAGCCAATACCGGAGCC
>DASZMF010001062.1:0-3575 GCA_035552035.1 Candidatus Angelobacter sp. | reverse complement strand
TTCTGACATGCTGCAGCAAACCGTATAAGGTAAATAAACAAAGTGAAGCACTGGAAAAAATTTAGATTGCTACCGCTGCTTGCCCTGGCAACAGCAAGCTCCTTTGCCGCTGATCGCGGAACGCTGATTCGCGAAGAGTATCTGTATGCCTCCGCTGGAGCGAACTCGCAGAAACTCTCGCAGGTAAATCGTGGCAGCGCGCTAACAGTTCTTGAGACAGCGAGCGCGGACAACCAGCCCTGGATGAAAGTAGCCATGGCGGCAGACCAGGCACAGGTCAGCAAAGAAGTGACAGGCTGGCTGCCCGGTAAAGCGATCATCAATGCCTCTACCATCAATGGCGACCAGATTATTTTTGGCCAGGCCGTGGATTCAGAGCGTCAGGCAGAAGAGCGCGGCGGACGCAAAGGCGCTGCCGAAGATGCGCTGCGTTTGTATTCGCGCGTGGCGGAAATTTTTCCCGGGTCGCAACTGGCGGTAGAAGCCATGTGGCGCGCCGCGGACATTCGCTGGCAGCTGGCAAAATCTGACCGGTCTGGCAAAGCGCCCGATGAAAAATATCTGCAGGAAGTCATCACAAAATATCCTCAGACGAGGCAGGCAGATCTGGCCGCCTTTGATCTGCTGGAAGGCAAGATGTGTGCCGAATGGCGCGGGTTGCCGGAGTGTCCTACTAAGGAAGCTGCGTTGTATGAGCAGTTCGCGCGCGAGCATCCGCAATCTCCCAAGGCGGCAGAAGCGCTGTTTGACGCAGCCTGGCGCTACGCCTCACTGGCAGACATCTACCGCCTGAGCGACGACCGCGACAAGAGTGAAGCGGCGCGCAAGAAAGGTATTGTGCTGGCCCAACAGGTACAAAGCCAATTTGCGCAAAGCGACTGGAAGCCCCGCGCCGTTGATCTGGCGTACAAGCTGGAAAAGAAAATTGTTCTGTACGGGCCGGCGGAGTGAGGTGCACGATGTTGAAACGCAGACTGTCACTGCTCACAGTTTTGATCGTAATGTCCGCCGCGGCTTTTGCCGGCGATAAAGAGCACGGCACGGTGATCGCCGAGGTAATGCTTCATGTCTCGCCTGATCCCAGTTCACAACAGTTAAGCAAGATCACGCGCGGCCGCGATATTTTTCTCATGGACCACACCATGGTCGATAAAAAACCGTGGGCGCATTTGCTGGCTGTGGTGGATGTTGACGTGGAACGAGAAACGGCGCGCTCCATCAGCGGATGGGTCCCTGCCGATTCAGTTGTCACCACTTCCACACCGAATGGCGACCAGATTATTTACGGCGAAGCCGTGGACTCTGAGGGCCGGGCCGACCAGGGGCGCAAGACTGCCCGTGACGACGCGCGGCGGCTTTATTACCGTCTTTATGAATACTTTCCCGACTCGCCGCTGGCCGGCGAGGCCTTGTGGCGTGCCGCCGATATTTTATGGCATCTGGAAAAAGCTGATGTAAGCCGGCGGCCTTCATCGCACGAGATGGACCCGAATTTGCGCGTGGCCATTGATGACGAGACAATCAAGCTGGTGATCAAGAAATATCCGCACACCAGGTGGGCAGACCTGGCTGCGTATAACCTGATCGACAATAAAGTCTGCGGCGCGTGGAAGGGCGAGACCAAGTGTCCGGAGAAGGAATCTGAGATTTACGAGAAGTATGCTCGGGAGCATCCGGACTCACCCAAGGCAGCAGAAGCTCTCTTCAACGCCGCTACACGCCAGGGCGCGCTGGTAGAGATGTTCCGCACGAACCACGAACAGGACAAAAGCGAAAAAGCCCGTAAAAAAGGCATGGAGCTGGCCCAGGAAATTGCCACAAAATTTGCCGAGGGTGACTGGAAGCCGCGCGCTCTGGAACTTATGTACGCTCTGCAACAGGGAATTCCCACCTACAATCCGGACGCAGACCGTTCAGCCAAGTAGAATAAGACTTACGCAGGGTGAAATCACGGAGGAGTTTTGCACGACTATCTGCTCTCGTTCTTTTTAGGCATTGTTGAAGGCCTCACGGAATTTTTGCCGGTCAGTTCCACCGCGCATCTGCGGATCAGTGAAGCTCTGCTCCACATTCAGCTCGAGGATCCTTTCTGGAAGATGTACACCATTGTGATTCAGCTGGGCGCTATTCTCTGCCTGCCTATTTATTTTCGGTCACGCATTGGCAGGTTCCTTTCTACTTTTCCGAATGGCGAACGCAGGGACGGCACGGTTCTCACACATCCTCTTACTCTCGTGATGATTGCCTTTGTCTGCACGGCTGTTCCATCTCTACTTCTGACCAAAATAATTGGCAAACATCTGGAAAGCCTTACCGTGATGGGCGTTTCATTGCTTGTGGGCGGCATTGTGATGTGGGTTGTGGACGCTCATTTCGGCAGCACGCGCTCCGTTGGCCGTCACATGACTGAGCGCATGGAAGATACTTCTCTCTTTCAGGCAATCTGGATCGGCATCTGCCAGGTGGCTTCCGCGGTCTTTCCCGGTACGTCGCGTTCCATGTCAACCATTGCAGCCGGACAGGTCTCTGGCATGTCTCGCACGGCGGCGCTGGAGTTCTCTTTCTTCCTGTCGATGCCAACGATGATCGCGGCCACTGGTTACGATCTGCTGAAGACCTTCCATCCTAAACACGGACAAGAAGCGCTGGGCCGCATGCCCGTTGACAGCCATGAGTGGATCATTCTGCTGATTGGCTTTGTTGTCTCGTTCATTGTGGCACTGGCCGTGGTGGCGTGGTTCATGAACTGGGTGCGCCGCAGAGGCTTTACGCCTTTTGCCATTTACCGGATTATTGTCGGCATCGCGGTGCTGGTGTGGGTGATGCGAGGTTGAAGCGGAGGGGGATGCGATATTCACGGCTTGTCGAATTCTTCAAACATGGCCCAAAGCTTCTTCCATACGCGAATTCGGGATAGCGAATAAGACAATCCCAATGAGTACCGCAATTACCAGAAATATATTGTGCATTTGGCTAAGCTCTTTTACTTCTGCGCGACCGTGCTCATACCTAAACTCGCATCCTCAATCGGCTTAAGAACCACCGCGCATCCAGCAGCGCCGCATGTTAGCACGCCGTGGCGGACGATCTTGAGCGAAGAGTAGTCAGGAAACGAGACGATAAATGTCGCGTTCATGAGCGACTGCTCAGCGGAATGCAGTTCAGGATCGCCTTCAGCGAACTCTGCCCGCTCGGCCTTGCTGGAACCGCTGAAGAAAATGGCAAATTCCGCATGGCCTTTTTTCATGGTCAGGCCAGGAAGTTTCACGGTGCGCATCTGGAGAAGCTCTGCCTGCGCCTGGGCAGCATCTACCACGGCACCGAGCTTCTTAAGTTCAGCGCGCGACGATTCAGCCTCGCTGCCACCGGCTGCGGCGGCGAGAAGAAAGAAGTGTTTCGCTTTGGCCATGTCTCCGGCTTTTTGATAGACCCGCGCCATGCGATTGGCCAGCGTTCCTGTCTGGCTCAGCTGCCACGCTGAATCCATGTAGCGCAGGCCTTCCAGCCGGTCGCCTTTCATGCACTTGGCCCAGCCCATCCTTGCCCACTCCAGCGCCAGAAAATACATGGCAGAG
>DASZMF010001061.1:0-4626 GCA_035552035.1 Candidatus Angelobacter sp. | reverse complement strand
GCACGATTGTTCAATGCCTGCCCCGGGGGAAACAGAAGATCAACCCGGTGCAAGCAGCATTTAGTTGCAGCACAATCATGCTGGCTGTAGCAGTAACAAGATTGATTTATGTTGCACCTGCGGTAGCCGCAGTAGTTCCATCAGCGCACGTAAGGCTGGCGGTGGCGGCAATAGGATATGCGCTGGTGAACACGATCCCAATTGCAATAGTGATTGGGCTGACTGAAGCCGTAAGCGCATGGAAGACGTGGATCGAGATGTTACAACTCTCGTTTCCTTACCTGGTGGCGAGCGCCGGCGTTGCCGGCCTGGCTCTTACGGTGACGCCAGAAATTGCATGGCAGGTTCCATTGGCTGTGCTTCCGGTGATGGCGGGTATCTTCCAGTCTTACAGAAGATATTTTGTGGCAACAGCAGCGGCCGCGGAGAGCAGTATCGAAGTGCAAGCGAGCAGCATGGCCGCTGGAGCGCACGTATAAATAAGTTTTGCAATTGGTTCGCAAAGTTGGTGGGTAGGTCCGTCACGCAAACGGCCGCCAGAAGATTGGCGGCTGTTTTTTTGATGCCTGAAATCCTGGTTGTTTGAAATCTTTGATAGTCAAAATCTTTGATAGTCAAAATCATGGCAATGACTGCAGGTTTCCAATGCGCAGGATGTGGCGAGTGGAATGAGACGAGCGTGGACTCATCTGCCGGAACGCGCCAGGAATATATAGAAGATTGCCAGGTGTGCTGCAAGCCGAATTTGCTGCGTGTAAGCTGGGACATGTCTGCCGCGGAATACACGATCAGCGCAGAGCTTGAATAGTTCAAAGTATAGATTGTGAAGGTCGAGAGAGCTTTCTTGAGATAGAAAAATGAAGTTAAGTAAAGCCTTCAGCCTTTTGTCTTACAGATTTTATCTTTGAGTAGTATGTTTTTCATGTTATCTTCTGGCAAATGCCCGATTCAATTTTGCCCCGAACTACGCCACAGTTCACTACTGCCGAATATTCAAATGATGCTGATCGTTGTGCTGGATGCCAGCAACCGATTACAGCGCGTTATTTTCGCGCCAATAACAGAACGGTATGTGAAGGATGCGTGCAGCAGCTGAAGCGCAAACTTCCAAGAGACTCCCATAGTGCCTATACGCGTGGTCTGCTGCTTGGAGTTGGCGCTGCCATTCTTGGCATGATTTTGTATGCAGCGTTCACGATTATTACTGGCCTCTATATCGGCTATGTTTCACTGGCGGTCGGCTGGCTGGTAGGCAAGGGGATGATGGTGGGATCCAAAGGGATAGGCGGAAGGCGCTACCAGATTGCGGCCGTGATCCTGACTTATGCCGCTGTTTCCATGGCTGCCGTGCCGATTGGCATTTCTTATCAGATGAAAAGAGAGGCGGCGCGGGCCCATGCGGCGCAGGCAAAATCGCAGCAAGCTTCTTCAGATAATCAGACAGGCAGCTCAAATCAAGTGCCGGTGAAACCCAAGCCAAACAAAGGCGACATTCTTTTGCGGTTACTGATGATTGGTCTTGTTTCGCCCTTTCTGGAACTGCAGGATCCGATCCATGGAATTATTGGACTGATCATTCTGGCGATTGGCATACGAATAGCGTGGCGAATGACTGCAGGGACGCGCAACGTTAATATTCAAGGACCATACGAGAGGTCTGTTGCCGCACCTGGTGTGAGATGATGCAATGTGGAGGCCGTGGCTGATCTGTGTCCTTGTTTAGTTCTGAATTAGCGCAAAAATGCCAACGATGTGCCTTGGAAATTCCCGCCGGAGCGCTGGAGTGTCCGCAGTGCCGCACGCTGGTCCATAGTGACCAGATGGAGCAGTTGGCCGCCCATGCGCGCTCTCTGGAAGCTCATGGCGATATTCAGGAAGCCCGTGAACGCTGGCTGGCGTGTCTGCCGCTGCTTCCGCCGCAGTCAGTACAGGCGGAGTGGATTCGCAACCACGTTCGCGACCTGGATAACGGCACCCTTTCCGCACAACCTGCCGCTACAAGCCAGAATGCCAATCAGGTCCCGCAATGGGCGAAGCGCCTTGGCCCTCTTGCTCCTATTGTTCTGGCGCTGACAAAACTCAAATTCCTATTGAGTTTTTTAGCGTTCTTTGGCACCTATTGGGCGTTTTGGGGATGGAAGTTTGGCCTGGGCTTTGCCGTAATGATATTGATCCATGAAATGGGGCACTACATCGACATTCGACGCCGGGGGCTTCCGGCAGAAATGCCAATGTTCCTGCCCGGGCTTGGCGCATATGTGAAGTGGAGAGCGCTGGGAGTTTCTCTGGAAACTCGCGCTGCTGTGAGCCTGGCGGGGCCGCTGGCGGGATTCTTTGCCGCGGCAATCTGCGCACTACTCTGGTTCAAGACCGGCTACGGACTCTGGGCTTCATTGGCTCGAAGCGGCGCGTGGCTCAATGTTCTTAATTTGATTCCGCTCTGGATCTTTGATGGCAGCAGTGCCGCGAATGCGCTCAGCAAACTTGAACGCGGCGTGGTGTTGATAGTAAGTGCGGCGCTGGGATTGGCCTTGCATCAATGGTTGTTTGGCGTGGTTGCCATTGGCATGGGCATACGCCTTTTTACGCGGGATGATCCACCCGAACCAAGCAACTCCACCACGGCTTATTTTTTGGCAGTGCTTACAGGGCTGGCATTGGTGATGTGGCTGATTCCGGAACATGGCTTTGGAATACGCTAGGGATTACGCTCATCTTCAATCTTTACGCCTTACTGTCCCGTGCATCTTTCGCTGTTGCGGCTTGAGCCGAGCCTGCTGAAGGGTTATCTTCAGAGGTGGAGGGTTCATGCACGGGAGCAGTATTCAATCGATTGAGATCGTTTTTTTGCTCCTTATGCTTTTTGTGGCCGGCTTTACTGCGCTGGCGCACAAGCTGAAAACTCCTTATCCGATTGTGCTGGTAATTGCCGGACTTTTGTTGAGCCTGGTTCCGGGGATACCGCGCTTCACACTGAATCCTGACGTTGCTTTTCTGCTGGTGTTGCCGCCGCTGCTTTTTGCCGGCGCATGGCTCACCTCATGGCGGGATTTTGTTTACAACCTGGTGAGCATTTCATTTCTTGCTTTTGGGCTGGTGACTTTTACCGTGGTCGCCGTGGCGGGCGCGGCCCATTTTGCTTTTCCTGGCTTTGACTGGCGACTGGGTGTGGTCTTAGGCGCGGTGATTGCCACCACTGATGCGATTGCCGCCACGTCAATTGCGAAGCGTGTTGGCCTGCCGCAGCGCGTGGTGGACGTGCTTGAGGGCGAGAGTCTTCTCAACGACGCAACTGGCTTGCTCGCCTTGGAGTTTGGGCTGGCCATTGTGGTCGCCGGACAAACACCGACTGTGACTTCAGGATTTCTGCGGCTGGCTTATCTCACTGTGGCTGGTATCGCCGTGGGATTGCTGATCGGCGGATTTATTCACTGGATCGAGCACCATATAGATGATGGTCCGATTGAAATCACAATTAGCATCATGGTCCCTTATGCCGCTTATCTGGCGGCGGAGGCGATTCATGCCTCTGGCGTGCTGGCGGTGGTAGCTTGCGGACTTTATTTGGGACGCGCCAGCGCGCACTTCTTTTCGCCGGCGGTGAGAATTCAAACCACCGCTGTGTGGAGCGTGTTCACGTTCATTTTGAATGGCTTTATTTTTGTACTGATTGGGTTGCAACTGCCGGTGGTGCGAGAGGGAATCAGGGACTATAGCTGGGGATCACTCTTGCTTTATGGCGGCGGGTTTAGCCTGCTGGTGATTGTGTTGCGGCTGTTGTGGGTTTTTCCCGGCGCGGCCATGTCATATTGGATTCGCAGGAATATTCTGCACCAGAATGAGCGGCTTCCACCATTGCGGCAGATTTTTGTTACCGGCTGGACAGGAATGCGCGGCGTGATTGCGCTGGCTGCAGCATTGTCATTGCCGGAGACGCTGGCTGACGGCAGTCCGTTTCCGCAGCGCAACATGATTATATTTTTGACGTTCAGCGTGATTCTGGTGACGCTCGTGCTGCAAGGGCTGAGTCTGCCCGTGTTGATCCGCGCGCTGGGACTCGCGGGCGCTAGTGGGCCCAACTGCGAAGAGACGGAAGCGCGGCGCATTATGGCCGAAGCGGCACTGCAGCAGCTGGAAAAAACCAAAGGGGATGGAGAAGGCGCTGCTGGCTCGTTATATCAGGACTTGAAGGAGCACTATCGGCTGCGATTGTCCGCGTTGCCGAGCGCGGGAAAGAGCGAGGACGGCTCTGATCCAGATGCATATGCGAAGTTTCTTACTCTTTCACTGCAATTGCTGCAGGTGGAGCGCGAGGCAGCCGTAAAGTTGCGCAATAATGGGCGCATTAACGATGAAGTACTGCGGCAGCTGCTGCAGGAACTAGATTTGAGCGAAATGCGCTACCGAGTGGTGGCGTAGCCTATGGTGGTGCGTTCGTCAGTCCGCAATCTTTCGATCATCTATGTTGCCGCATGGTTTCGATCTTTTGGTATTGGGCTGCTGGGCGTGGTGCTGGGTGTATTTCTCTTTCGCCAGGGATTTTCTTCAACCGCAATCGGCTTGGTCATTGCCGCGGGCATAGCTGGCTCTGCTGCCGGCACGGTTTTTATCACGTTCAGGGCAGAT
>DASZMF010001060.1:0-5013 GCA_035552035.1 Candidatus Angelobacter sp. | reverse complement strand
CGAGCTTCTGAATCAAAATTAGAAAACTGTAATCTCATTTTTAGAACAGATTAGCCGATAAACGTTCATTGGCTGTAAAAGGAATGTTCTCGGCTCGCCACATTGCAAGCGCTTTTCAACTCTGGCGCATCCTCTGAATTTCCATTCTCCCAACAAATATTTATCTCTCGTACTACGATTTGATTCGCGTGAGAGAGTGACCAGTTTCATGAATCCAATTTCGCCCATGATCCAGGGGCAAGCTGCACTTGGTGCAGCCTACTGAGGAGAGCGCATGAACCCCTTTCGCATTCAGGCTTTCATCCTTTTAGTACTCACTGTCACGTTTACGTCAGCAGCCCAAACTCAGACAACCAGTCCTGATCCCAGCGTTTATGGCAGATGGGAAACGGTGATTCCGGCAGCAGGAGGCGGCGCGATTGGGCGTGTGCTGGGAATGCAAACTGTTCATGCAGTGCTGTTGCCTTCTGGGAAGTTGCTTCTGGCCAGCGGCAGCAGTTGGCGCAATCTGGCGCCGATCCAGTTTTATCCCAAAGATCCAAACCCGCAGCCGGGCAAGGGTGTATTCAACATGTATGATGATCCATTTTTGAACAGCAAATTGAACACATACTATGAACTGGTCAACAATGCGTCTGTTTACGATCCAGCAAAAAATACTTTTTACCGGATTCCACATCCTGTTCCCGTCAATGATCCATCCAATCCGGGACACTTTGCGCCAAGCGATCTCTTCTGCACTGGGCACATGCATCTTCCTGACGGCAATGTGCTTTTTACCGGCGGAACGCAGTATTACTATCCCTATCGAACAGGGAACAGATCCACTTATATTTTTGATTGGCGAAAAGAAGAGAACATCAACTGGCAAACCGTGGACTGGCGTAAGATTCCCACTCCTGAGAACTATCCGTGGATTTTTTCTGGCTTTATGCCGCGTGGCCGCTGGTACGCCAGCATGGTTCCATTGCTGGACGGACGTTTGTCAGTCTTTGGGGGATTTGTTGGGTTCGACAAGGGATATCCGCCAATGTATATGTTTGAAATAAATTCGACGGTGGACTTTTTTGACCCCACCGTTTTCAACCGCAGCAATCCTCAGGCAGCATGGAAATCAGTGGACGTAAAAAAACTGCCAAACAGTCCTTACTCCACCCTGATTAATCCTAATTTCAAACCCACGCCAGGCAGTGAAGCAAATTGTCCGGAGCGCTGCGTTGCGGACAACAAATTTGATGCTTTCAAGCTGTATCCGGAAAATTATCTGATGCGCGATGGCCGCATCTATCTCACCCGTGAAGGCGACTGGGTGAGTCTGCGCACATGTGACACCGCGTACATGCGTAAAACAAAAAACACCTACTGGGTGACGATTGGCGGCGATCGCCAGAATCCCAGCATGTCTTTTACGCGCGGTCCGGATCGCCCTGAACTCATCAGTTCATACGGTACAACTTTCTTCGATCCGAATACCGCGAGTATTCGCCTGATTGGCGGGCAGCCAACTTCTCCGGGAACTTACATGCCCATGAATTTACTGGCAACCTGCAACCAGACTCCCGGCGGTCCCACGCATTTTGCTGGCGGTCTGGGCAGCCGTAAACTGGAAACATTTTCTGCATCCTCTTCAGATCCTCAGGGCCGTTGGACGATGGAGCCTGACTTTTTGGGCGATCAACCTCAGGAAGATCGCACCATGCATTACGCAATCACATTGCCAACGCGCCAGATTTTGATCATTAACGGAGGAAACTACGATTTCTACGGACCGCTGCAATATCCGGTGCTTCTAACGCCCCGCTTTTCAAATGGCACTTTTACTGGCTACAACCAAACGCGCATGAGCGAGGGCGTGGAGCCCAGGCTGTACCATAACAACGCTATTCTGCTGCCTGATGGACGAGTCTGGATTTCTGGCGGTAACTCAACGCGCGCTACTGTCCGCCTGAAGAGCGACAGCACGCCTCAGAACACTTCCTCCGCAGCGCAGCCCTTGCCCGATTTTAGTCTGGTTGACTTGGATATGTATTTCTTTGGTGATGGCCCCATGGCCAAAGGTGAAAAAGGCATGCTCACCTCGCCTACGGAAGACTGGGTGGCGGAGATGTATAGCCCGCCGTATCTGTTTATTGACGGCGACCGGCGTGCCGATATCGCTGCAATACAGCCTATACAGCCTTTGCGCTATCAATACCAGATGGAAGTCAGCGGAAAAACTTACTACCTGATTCACAGCGGCGATGCTTTTGCCGTAAAACTTGCCGGCCTGCCCTCCAGTTGCTCAAAGGATGAGAATGGCGCGTTGATTCTGATTAAGCTTTCGTCAGCCACTCATGGCTGGGAAAATGGCCAGCAATTTTTCAATCTGCCATTTAAAACAGTGTCAGGAAATGTTATCGAGTTCACAACTCCGAATACCAGAGAGGCAAATCTCCCGCCGGCTTTCTACATGATGTTTTATGTGGATTGCCATGGCAAGCCTTCTGTAGCGCGGATGGTGCGCTTTGATAACAGCGCCGTCGAACCATAAAATTCCGGCCAAGGCCGGAATTTTATGAACACGTAAGATCAACGTCCGTACTTGATTTAGAGTAGAAACAGGCATATGTGCTGAATTAAAAGCGCTAAATCCTGAGTCAACTTCAAATGTGCGGACGCTACAAACTAACGGCTCACGAGGAGTGGCTGAGCTTCCTCTTCAATCTCGATCCAGAAGATGTGGACTGGGTAGATCGCTGGGAGGTAGCACGCTGGAATATTGCGCCCACACAAGAAGTGGCGACAATCCGGCAGCACAGCAAAGAGCCTAAGCGCTTATTTGGATTAATGAAATGGGGGCTGATTCCGTCCTGGGCCAAAGACGTTTCCTTCGGTCCCAAGGCAATCAACGCCGTGGCAGAGACCGCTGCAGAAAAGCCGGCATTCCGTGAGTCAATGAGACTTCGAAGGTGTCTGATACCTGCCGATGGCTTCTACGAATGGAAGCAACGTAGCGGCAAAGTGAAGCAGCCGTACAAAATTGGATTAGCGGATGACGGCGTGTTCGCCTTTGCCGGTCTATGGGACCAATGGAAAGCTCCGGATGGACGTGAAATTAAAACCTGCACCATCCTCACCACTGTTGCGAATTCACTTACGCAGGATATACACCACAGAATGCCGGTGATCCTCAAGCCGGAAGATTATGATTTGTGGCTGGATCCAGACGTCACCAATCCAGCCAAAGTGGCCGATCTACTCAAGCCGTTCGATGCCCGGCTGATGCGGAAACATCCAGTCAGTTCCGTAGTCAACAAAGTGGCGAATGATGGCCCAGGATGCGCGGCAGAGGTTGAGATCAGCGAGAGCGCGGAACAGCTGAAGCTTCTTTAAACTCACAATCAGGCTTCGCAAGCGAGTTTTGGGCCGCCTGATTGCGTACCAATTTTTTGCTATAGCTCAGACAGAACCAGCACTCCACCGTAAGCCGTGATAGCTTGGTTTGGGCAGTAAATCCTGCGTCACGCTGAAGTTGTTTCTAAGGAGCTGTTAAAAATGGCAGAGCACATTGTTGTTTCGGTACAGGACCGCGTTCTCTCTATCCGGCTGGACCGCTTAGAAAAAAAGAATGCGCTCACTCGCGGCATGTACGTGGGAATGATCGAAGCTTTGCAGCAGGCAGAAGCTGACGCGAATGTGCGCGTGGTGCTGATCTCCGGAACGCCAGAGTGTTTTACGGCAGGGAATGACCTCATGGATTTTGCCGCTGCCAAGCCGGGTGAAACCAGTCCGGCCATTACCTATTTGCAAACGCTGGCTGCCGCGCAAAAGCCCGTGATAGCTGCAGTAGGCGGCGTGGCCGTTGGGATCGGCACGACCATGCTGTTGCACTGTGATCTGGTGTACGCTGCCACAGACGTGCGCTTCCAGCTTCCATTCGTCAATTTGGGACTATGCCCTGAAGCAGGTTCCAGCGTCATGCTGCCGGAACTGATGGGCCATCGCCGTGCTGCGGAGCTACTGTTTTTTGGCGAGCCATTCAATGCGGAGGCGGCGCATGCGATGGGAATCGTGAACGCCGTAGTGCCTGGCAGTGAATTGCTGGCCACGGCCACGGCAAAAGCCCAGGCATTGGCGGAAAAGCCTCCATCGGCTTTGCGGATAACCAAGGCGCTACTCAAGCGTGGACCAGCCGGATCAATCGCTGATGCCATGGCTGCGGAAACGGAAAAGTTTGCCGCACTGCTCCAAGGCCCCGAAGCTAAAGAAGCCATGATGGCTTTTATGCAACGCCGCAAACCTGATTTTTCAAAATTTTAAGAGGACGTTGAATGGAGAAAAGAAACACTTAACCGACCAGCTCTTCATGCCAGCCGTCTTTTTTCTTTTCTGCCTGGAACCAGCGCTGTAGGTGTGTACTCAGCTCTGCCGGCACTTCGCCGAATTGGATTCCGTGGTGCCCTTCATTATTTGCCCACGCAATGCGGCCAAATATCTCAGCCTGTATCTCTGTTTCAGGAATGGTAAAGCGGACGGTCACGCCAGCATCCTGTGTGAGTAATTTGTGAACTGAAACCGCTGCGCCGCCCAGGCTGATGTTCATCAGATTCGCATCCAGCCATTCATTCTCGTATTTCAGTTTTATGGGAGCACTGGACTGCTTGCGGTAGTACCGTTGCTGCTCAGCGCCCAGAGTGCCCACCGTGGCTTCACTCTCATTTTCACGATAGGTCTTAAGCTTGCGCAACAGCGTGCGCCGGGAAATGCCCAGCGCCTCAGAGGCTTTGCCCTGATTGCCGCCAAAGCGATCCAGGGTATCAAACACAATTTGCCGCTCCAGTTGATCAAGATCGCGGTTAAGCGTGACCTTGTCACTGCTCGGCTGCGTTAGCTGCGTCAGCTTCAGGTCGTTTGCGGTGATCTCTACATGCGCATTCTTGGCTAGCATCACGGCGCGGAAGACTGAGTTGCGCAGCTCGCGCACGTTCCCGGGCCAGTCATAAGAGAGCAATGCGGTAATTCCATCGTGCGAAA
>DASZMF010001059.1:0-1753 GCA_035552035.1 Candidatus Angelobacter sp. | reverse complement strand
CCCATGGATGAAATCGACGCCATGAAAGCGCGCCTCGTGCGGGCCATTGCCACTGAAGCCACCGGCGCCGACATTGTGAGCTTTATGTCCATCTTTGACGAGCGCCTGGTCGATAGCTTCTCCGGCGTGAACGTTGAGCAGCTGGAAGCGTTCTTTGCATCCGACCCGATCCTGCAGCAAGCCACTAAGCTGCCGCGGTTCAAAGAAGTAATGCAGGAGATCGTGGAAGTGCTGGAAGAGCTGCCAGCACCGGCGGTGAATTGATGCCGCTGCTGAAAATGAGAGCTTACTACTTCGGCTGCGTTGCCGCACCTGGGCACTATATGCACCGTCCAAATCTCAGCACGGATTGGGAGTTTTGCAAAAATAATCCGTGGGGTTACAGAATTGATGGCGAGCTACTGAAGGGCCAAAAAGAGCGTTACGTCGTCACGCACAAGGATGGCTGGACTGCGCTCTCGTTCATAGATAACACGGTCGATAGAAGGCCCGGATCAAACAGCAGCTTCCTGGTTGAAGGCACTTTTACGCTTGAGGAAATGTTCTACTTGGGGCACGAGAATTTTCCAACTATCGCCAAAAGGACTTCATTGCCGTTGGGCAACCCCTTATCCACATAGGAGACACAGAAACCACTAAAGTAACAGCCATACAATTATTTACTTGCGCGGCTACTTCCGACTCTGCTAGCTTACTTCCCAACGGGCTCCGATTTTGTAGGGGGGTTCGTCCTAGCCAAATAATCCTCTTCGTTTTACATTACTATTCGTTATCGGACGTTGATCCCGTCGCGTCCGCTGAGCTCCGGCTATTGGCTCTTCAATTGCCCTGAAACTCATCAGTTGCAGAATCAGCCTGTAATCCCGTCATTTGCGGCAAACTCTGCCGCTCGCGGCGGACGATTCTGCCGGAATTAGAGTAAATAGAAAAAATGCCATCACATCCGGACACAGAAACAGCGCCTCCCTCATCGGAGCTTTTTAATTCCAGCTTGACTGGCGAGCCGCAGGCTCCAGACGACCGCGCTCAAGCTCTACACAGCCACGCTATTCAATTGTTCCGTGAGCGTCGTTTCCTTGAGGCACAAGAGACGGTCTCCAATGCCCTGGCTTTGGCTGAAACCAGCATCCGCTGGAATGATTTCGCCACCATCGCTATAGCCCGAAATGATCTGGCCGGCGCGGAACGCGGATACAGGCGCGCCGTCGAAATTGATACCTCTAACGTACGGGCGGCCACCAACCTGATTGTCTTGTTGGAGTCGTTGGGCAAGATCTCAGCCGCGAGCAAGTTTCGGCATCTGATCCCCAAGGATCTACAGGCAGTTGTGGATGCATCCTGCGCAGCGTTGGCTGGGAGCTCAGCACTCGATAAAGAATGCACCGGCCTGTTCAACCGTATCCGTTCTTTCAGCTCCGTCAATCCCGAATCACCGCAGTTTTTTAGAGACGCACAGCAGCGTGGCATGGCTAACTGCGAGCACTTTATCAGCCAGGCAATGCCTCTGATCGTGGCTGCTGAGGCAGAAGTTCGTGAAGAGCTGCTAGGACGGTTGGAGCATGCCGCAGTAAAAGATTATCGCTGTGGAGCGCTGGTGGCCATTTATCGGATGGGACAAGGCGATTACGCCGCAGCGTTGCCATTGTTCCGTAATGCACTCATGTTGAAGCCGGAAGAATTATTTGTTGAGGCAAAACTTTTAGAGTGTTTGCGGCTGCATAAAATTTCCGATTTAGGCGCTGTGGATGTGGAA
>DASZMF010001058.1:0-4822 GCA_035552035.1 Candidatus Angelobacter sp. | reverse complement strand
ATGGTGAATGCCGTGGCGAACTCCGTAGTGCCCAAAATTACGGTAATCATCGGCGGATCTTTTGGCGCAGGACACTACGCCATGTGCGGCAAGGCCTATGATCCGCGTTTTGTTTTTGCCTGGCCTTCAGCGCGATACGCCGTGATGAGCGGCGCTGCGGCCGCAGGAACACTGGTGGAGATCAAGATCAAACAACTTGAGCGCGGCGGCAAAAAACTGAGCGACGCCGAGAGAAAAGAACTATTCGATACCACCAAAGCCACCTATGACCACCAGACCGATCCGCGTTACGGCGCGGCAAGATTGTGGATCGACAAAATTATTGATCCGGTAGAGACAAGGCAGACGCTGATCACGGCGCTGGAAGCGGCCAGCCTGAATGCTGAGGTGAAAGAGTTTAAAGTTGGGGTTTTACAGACCTAAAAGAATTGTTCACCGCGGAGGCGCGGAGACGCGGAGAAAAAAGGCGAGAGATAATTTTGAATACTGATCAGAACAACGGAAGCGCGGAACAAAAGAAATTAATTCATGAGGCGTTGACGGAACAGATTATTGGTGCCGCGATGGAAGTGCACAAGGCATTAGGGCCGGGACTGTTGGAATCGGTGTACGAAGAATGTCTTTGCTATGAATTACATCTTCGCGGACTGCGTTTCCAGCGCCAGGTTACGGTACCTGTGATCTATAAAGGTGTATCGCTCGATTGTGGATACCGGCTTGATTTGATCGTAGAACACACAGTAATTCTTGAATTAAAGTGCGTTGAAAGAGTGCTTGCGATCCACGAAGCCCAATTAATGACCTACCTGAAATTATTGGATAAACCTGTTGGGTTCATTATGAATTTCAATGTTCCGGTGCTGAGGCAGGGGCTCACTCGAAAGGTTTTTGACTCCGCGTCTCCGCGCCTCCGCGGTGAGAAAAGTTTTATTGCTGGAGCAGGATCTAAAGATGGCCGGTAACGAGATCAAAATTATCGAATGTCCGCGTGATGCGTGGCAGGGCATCAAAGGCCAGATTCCCACGGCCGTCAAGGCGCAATATCTGCGCGCGCTGATTGGGGCGGGATTCAAGCATATTGACGCTGTGTCATTTGTATCGCCCAAGGCGATTCCGCAGATGGCGGATTCTGAAGCTGTGCTCAAAGAACTTGATCCGCCGGATGATGTGGAAATTATCGGGATTGTGGTGAACCAGAAAGGCGCGGACCGCGCCATTGCCACTGAGGCGGTGCATACACTGGGATTTCCTTATTCCATCTCACCCACATTTCTGGAGCGCAATCAGGGCCAGACTCTGGAAGCAGCCATCGATGAACTGGAGCAGATCAAGTTGAAGGCCGATGCCGCAGGGCTGGGCGTGGTGGCGTATATCTCCATGGCGTTTGGCAATCCGTATGGAGATTTGTGGAGCGTGGAAGAAGCGATTGAGGCCGTGGGTATTCTGGCTGACACAAATATCACGCAGATCTCTCTGGCCGATACGGTTGGGCTTTCAACTCCGGCGCAGGTGAAAGAGCTGATCTCTGCCGTGATTGGCGCTTATGGCCATCTGGAAATTGGTGCGCATCTGCACAGCACCAAGGCCGGCGCCGCAGATAAGATTATTGCTGCATATGAAGCTGGCTGCCGTCGTTTTGATTCCGCTATTGGAGGGCTGGGCGGCTGTCCTTTTGCGCAGGATGAGATGATTGGCAACATTCCCACGGAGATTGCCGTGCAGGCGCTGGCGGCGCATGGCGCGGACGTGCTGTTGAAGAAGCCACTGGATGCGGTGATGGAGATGTCGGCGGACATTGCGAAGAAGCACACGGTGGTGATGTGAAGAAGCGGAAGGGCCTGCTCTTTGCGATCGTATTCGGCCTGGTTTTAATTACGGACTTTTACCTTTTTGGTTTGAGCATTGCCGCATTCGGCTGGCATTTGCGTCATGGATTTCATCGAGAGGTTTACGGATTCATGTTCAAGGTGCCGTTGTTTTACGAGGAGAGTGACCATAGAACGGTGAACGCAATCTCGATTTATTCTTTTCCGTCGCCGATACACAGGGAGTCTTCCAGCATCAGCGTTCAATTTCCGCCAGGGTCGGCAAAGAAACCTCTGGTGGCGTTGACGGAGCAACAAGCTCAGCGCATTGGGCTAGGCTTTCTAGGGGAGCGTTCAGCACGGCTCGCGGGCCGCACGGGAAAATGCATTGAATATGCCCAGCAGGAAACCCGGACACAGTCGGCCATACTTGCGCATTTGCAGCCAATGCGGATTACCTGCCAGTTTGGAGATGTGGATGCTACATTCGATGGGACGCGAAATGCGGTCCCTGAGTTCTACGAGTTTCTTGAATCAGCAGGCGAGGTGAAACGTTAACGTGAGTTCCGAGACCGTTCAATACGCAGAAGCCCAGAGCGTGGCTACCATCACGCTGAACCGTCCAGATAAGCGCAACGCCATCAGCTACGAGCTAATCGACGATCTGATTGCGGCGCTGAAACAGGCAGCAAGCTCGGCAGCGCAAATTGTGATTCTCACCGGCGCGGGCAAAGCGTTTTGTTCCGGCATGGACCTGGACAATCTAAAGCAGCTTGCCGGACGCACGCACGAGCAGAATGTGCAGGATTCTGAAACCATGGCTTCATTGTTCCGGACGCTCTACGATTTTCCCAAGCCGACGATTGCTGCCGTAAACGGCGCGGCCATTGCCGGCGGCACGGGGCTGGCCACGTTATGCGACTTTACGCTGGCTGTTCCTGAGGCAAAGTTTGGTTATACGGAAGTGCGCATTGGATTTGTGCCGGGCATTGTTTCCAGCTATTTGATTGCCAACGTGGGCGAGAAGCGCGCGCGTGATCTTTTATTGACTGGCCGGTTGTTTGACGCGGAAGAGGCTTACAAGCTGGGACTGGTGACGGAGATCGTACAGCCAGAGCAGTTGATGCGCCGCGCATTACAGTTAGCTGCGCAGCTTATGGAAAATAGTCCGGCATCTTTGCGCGCTACCAAGGCGCTGCTTTCCAGCTATACAAAAGAGCAGCTGGATCGCCAGCTCAAAATCGCGATCAGAGAAAACGCGGGCATCCGGCAGACGGCAGATTTCAAAGAAGGTATTACGTCATTTCTGGAGAAGCGCAAGCCAGTCTGGAAAGGGAACTGAGAATGAAAATTTTCCTGGCCGCCATGGTCCTGATGATGGGCGTGAACATGTCCGCGCAAACGCTTTCCAGCCAACAGGCGCTTGAGCTAGCGAAGAAATATCTGGCGGAGTTCAGCAAAGGCGAGACGGACGACCTATGGCAGCACATGACGCCAGCGATGCAGGCTGCGCTGAAAGATCAGGCCACGTGGAAGACCATGCCGGCACAGTTTAAATCGCAGCTGGGCGAGGAGACGACGGTTGAGAATGAGTGCATGATTCCTGCGCCGCGCTTGCAGGTGTACACGCGCTTGTCAGAGTTTGCCAGCGTGCCGGGAAAATTTATTACCACGATTGCGCTGGATGATGAAGCGCGCATTGCGGGATTCAGTATCCGCCCAATGCCAAACCCGGCGGAGAGCAAGTACCTTGATTACAAAGACAAGACAAAATTCCATCTGCCATTTAAGGGCACGTGGATCATTCTGCAGGGCGGCCGCTCTACGTATGAGAACTATCATGCGGCGTATCCGGATGAGCGGTTTGCTTATGACATTGTGGGCGTGAAGGACGGCAAAATTTATTCCGGCGACGCAGACAAGCCGGAATCATTTTTTGGTTTTGGACAGCCGGTGCTGGCGCCAGCCGATGGAACGGTGGTGACGGCCGTGGACCAATATGAAGATAATCCGGTGGGGAAGCGTTCGGCCACGAATCCGAAAGAAGGGAACACAGTTGTGATTGATCATGGCAATGGTGAGTTTTCCATGATCGCGCACCTGAAGCGCGGCAGCGTGAAAGTGAAGGTCGGCGAGAAGGTGAAAGCCGGGCAGGAAATTGGGCAGTGCGGCAACAGCGGCAACTCTGATCTGCCGCATGTGCATTATCACGTGCAAACTACCAAAGACTGGTTCAAGGGTGATGGCCTGCCGATCCAGTTTGTGGATTATGTTGCGGACGGAAAGCCCGTTGCGTCAGGCGAGCCGGTGCGCGGACAGACGGTGCAGCCGAAATGAAAGAAGCTAACAGGATCGCAATTCTTGCTTTCGTGATGACCGTTTTAACCGGGGCGTCTGTGCTGGCGTTCGGTTGTGGAAACTCGCCGCAGAATTCGCAGAATGCAAGGAGCAATGTTTCTCAGCTACAGGCATCAGGTTTTGTAAAGCCAGGGCATTCACGGCAGCGCCAACCGAAGCAATATTCTGTTGGCAATGCTGGCTGCATTATCGCGCCGAAGCAAATTTCTGTTTCCTGGCCGATTCGGCAGTTGCCAGCTGAACTTTTTCTTGTTGGAAACTCCGTTCCACTACTGGAGCAACGGAAATAATGGCCATTTCTGGCGAGACCAAATTGCGCGTGCGCTACGCCGAGACTGACAAGATGGGCGTGGTTTACCACTCCAACTTTGTGATCTGGTTTGAACTTGGACGCGTAGAGCTGTTGCGCGACCTGGGCTTCCAGTACAGCGATATGGAACTGCAGGATGACTGCCATATTCCGGTGGTTGACCTGCGCGTGCGCTATAAGTCGCCGGCCCAGTATGATGACGTGATTGTGTTACGTACTGAGATCAAGAATGTACGCGCCTCACTCCTGCATTTTGGATATGAAGTTTTTCGTGACTCTGACCGGACGCTGCTGGCCACGGGCGAGACCACGCATATTATTGTCGATAAAAAACTCAAACGCCGGCCCT
>DASZMF010001057.1:0-1576 GCA_035552035.1 Candidatus Angelobacter sp. | reverse complement strand
ATCCACCGGATCGTGAGACTCGCTGCTGAAAAAGCCGTTGCTGGAATAAGTCACGGCGCGGATACCTGGCACCCCTCGCAAATGATCGGCGATTTGGTTATAAAGCATGGGCCGCTGAGCGTCTTGATAACCGGCGGTTAGAGCGTCGACGGAAACCAGGAGGAGATTGTCCTTCGCATAGCCGAGATTGACAGATTGAAGATTCCAGAGAGTGCGAATGAAAAGACCGGCGCCCACCAGAAGCAGCAAAGAAATTGCGACTTGAGCGGACACCAGGCTCTTGCCGAAAGTCATGCGCTTCCCCGTAGCGGTTGCGCTCCGGCTATTTTCTTTGAGGCTTTCACTGATATCGACACGCGTGCCACGCAGCGCAGGAGCCATGCCAAACAAGACGCCCGTGGCTAATGTAACCGCAAACGTAAAGGCAAGCACGCGCCAATCAAACGCCGTCGAGAGTTGCAGGGAAAACATAGCCACTAAGCCTCTAGCCGCGGCGATGGCGACAAGCACTCCGGCTGTGCCACCCAGCATGGAGAGCAGCAAACTTTCCGTTAAGAACTGGCGCACCAGGCGGCTTTTTGCGGCGCCAATGGAAAGGCGAACGGCAACTTCTTTGTATCTGGCGGTTGCCCGGGCCAAAAGTAAGTTCGCGACATTGGCGCAAGCGATAAGGAGCACCAGCCCGGCGATTACCAGCAGTATATATAACTGCTGAGAAAACTCAGTGCGGCCCTCAAATGCGCCAATCCTGGCATCGCGTATCTTAATGCGTTGGTCTAGCCAATCTTTCGGGGCGTGGGCCAGAAACGTTTTCGGATATCCCGCATCGATAATCGCTTTAAACAGAACACTGATTTCGGCCTGGGCTTTGGGCAGAGTGACGCCAGGCTTGAGCCGGCCGAAGACGTGCAGCCACATGATTTTTTCAAGAGACTGATTCAAATCCTCATGGAGATAATCGCGGCCCGGATACACCAGCGGCTCCATCATCATCGGCGCCCAAAGATCCGGCCGCTGCCCCGCGTTTTCGCCATGAAAGCCGGGCGGAGCAATGCCAATGATAGTCAGCGCCGTGCCATGAAGCCGAATCGGGGTACCAATTGCAGTGGATGCTCCGGCGAAACGCCGCTGCCAATAGTCGTAGCTGATGACTGCATAGGGGTCACTGCCTACGCCCGCTGCTTCGGATTGCCGGAAGAAGCGACCGATGACAGGCTCGACGCCCAACGTGGAAAAGTAGTTTTCAGTAACCAACCGGCCGTGCGCATCCTCTTGCGCGCCGCCGGCCATACGTACAGACCAGCGGTTCAGTTCGGATTCCGAGGCAAAAAGACCGGACATTGTTTTGGTGCGATCACGCAAGGCTTCATACTCGGCGTAGCTCAGCAAATTACGTACACCGCCTTGGTGGCCGTTAGAAAATCCGGTCATGTTCGGGTTGGTCAGAATCACCAACTCTTGCGGATTACGAACAGGAAGCGAGGCCAACAGGACCGCATTGAAGATGCTAAAAATGGCCGTATTCGCGCCGATTCCGAGCGCGAGCGAGGCTACGGCAACTGCTGTAAAGACTGGG
>DASZMF010001056.1:0-5361 GCA_035552035.1 Candidatus Angelobacter sp. | reverse complement strand
GGACTGACGAATAACACGTCGTACACGTTCACCGTCCATGCAAGCAACGCGCAGGCCAACAGCCAGGAGTCAATCGCTTCAACCCCAGTCACTCCTTCCGTAAGCAACACGCCCACCATGAAAGTGGAAGTGAATGGTCCGGTTTCAGTCACTCCGGTTCCTGCCGTGGTTACTTACACCGTGATCGTGACCAACACTTCACAGTTTGCCGTGAATGGCATTCAGGTGAACCACACTCTGGCAACTACAGATGGCGCGTTCATTATTGTGGCTGAACCGGGCCAGGGCGTTTGCACAGCGGGCAGCAGCGGCGTAACCAACGTTGTCTGCTCGGTGGGCAATATGGCTGCGGGCGCATCGGTAAGCATTGACGTGGTTGTGCAGATGCAGAGAGCGCAAATCGACTTGTCATCGCGCGTTACCGGCTTTGACGCAAATGGCGATTCGCTGGTCTTCAAGCTGGAGCATCGCACCACAACGCCTCCGGGAACGCCTCCACCTGCGGGCACCATAAGCATTCCTGTGCCGGTCACTGGCCAGGCGACTCCTGCCTCACTCAGCCCGTCGCAAGCCGGCATTCTAACTTTCTCCGCCAGTGACAATACGAACACCGTTGCCACTGACGTGGAATTTACACTCACCATTGATAGCGGCTTAACTATCAACACAATTACAGTCACGCCCAGCACCGGTTCCAACCCGGCACATTGCAACGCGCCGCAGCCCGGACTGATAAACACCAATGTAATCACATGCAATATCGCGGCGCTGGGCGGAGCAAAAGCCACCAACCCGACCGTGACCATGCAGGTGGTTGTAGGCGTAACCGCACCGCCCCGCACCGGCCTGACTTTCCTGCCCAGCGCAACCGTGAACTTCAACGGCATTAACAGCGCCAACGGAACGTCAACGCTGAGCGTGAAGGTGAAATAAGAAGTCGATGAGCCAGTAATCCGTCTGCGGTAGCGCAAACAACCGAAGACGGATTGCTCTTCAGACAAGCAATTGTTTGGGGTAATAAGGTAAATGGCGAGTCCGGAAACGGGCTCGCCATTTTTGTTTTATTCCTGGTCCGGCTGAGCAAAGCCTTCTGCACATGGCCGCAGGAATCTATTTGGCGTTTGCGGCTTTGCGCATCTCCGCCAGAATTTCTTTCAAAGTGCTTGCAATGGTGAATAGCTTGAGCACGGCGAATATCACTACAATGCCGATAATCCAGCTGGCAATCATGACAGCGTCTGCTGAACTAATCGCTCTTGAGCCTGTCAAGAGCGCAAGGCCAATGAGACACATAAAGACTACAAATCCGATTACAAGGGCGGGATCATGGGGTTGCTTTACTTGAGGCTTTGGCCGCACTTTATCGCTTGTTGCCTCTACGCGATTCATATCTTCCAGGAATCCCATGTAGCCTCCAAAGATCAGTTATCGTAACACCAGAACAGTTGAGTTTGGAGTAGCAAATTTTGATCCTACTACAACTGGCTATGCGTACTAATTCTTTTGATTCCTATTCAAGGGTTCCCAACGACTGAAGCGACGCGGACTACGCCGCAGCATTGCAGATACGATTTTCTGCCTGAGTTGACAGCCGTTTAATGCGAGATCACTCTTGGCTGCACAGCGAAGCGGAGCCGATAGTCCCTGGGCGAGAGGCCCATGATTTTCTGGAACACTTTTCGGAATGCTCCGTAATCCTCGTATCCCACCTTCCAGCCAATTTCCTTGATGGCCAGTGATGAGAATTCAAGCTCTTCACGTGCTTTACCCACGCGCAAATGCTGGACATATTTTGTTGGCGTGAGGCCGGTGGCTTTTTCAAATCTGCGCAGAAACGTGCGCTCGCCCATGCGCGCTTTTGCGGCCATCAGGGGAACGCTCACGCGACTAACATCCGAAGACTGAAGCCATTGCTGAACCCGAAGAATTGAATTGTCACCGTGGTTCAGCCGCGGAGAAAAGTTGGAATAGAAACGCTGCTGGCGTCCGGCTGCGTCCACCAGAAAGAAGCGCGCCGTTTCCAGCATGATGGTTGGCCCAATGAATCGATCCACCAGTTTCAATCCCATATCCACCCAGGCCATGACGCCACCGGCAGTAATAATGTCGCCATCGTCAATCACCAGCTTCTCTGTTTGCACCTGAATCTGGGGAAATCGATCAGCAAAAGTTTCAGCGAAGGTCCAGTGCGTGGTGGCAGCTCGTCCGTTGAGCAGTCCGGTCTTGGCCAGCATAAAAGCGCCGCCGCAGATGGAACAGATCAAACAGCCGGCAGCATGATGAGTTTCAACCCACTGCTGAACCTTGGCAATGGCTGCTCCCTGCGGATCAATATCCAGGTTGGGCGGCAGAATCAAGCCAACAAGTTTGTTGGCCTGCTGCTGGTGCGTATCGAAAATGCGCTCCAGTTCCGTGCCGTTCTCAGCGCTCAATTGCCAATGGCTGACTCGGAGTTGCTTGCTGCCCGCGCCGCCGCGCTCCTCGCTCAAACGATTGGCGACGCCAAAGAGATCGGTCAGGCCGAGTACGGCTGACATCAACGCGCCGGGATAAATCAAAATTCCCAGCTCGATTGGGCCGCGATTTTCCACGGTGACAGTTTTGGCCCGAACTTTGTCATTTCTGCCCATGGACAGTTCAGCCGCCTTTTCGCTGAAATGAATCGACTGCAATTTTAGCCCAGAGCCGACCGCAGAGCGGTTTTGGACATTTATGCTGGCGAAGCCTACAACTGCAGCAGGAGAAAAACGATTTATGAGCACAGTTAAGACCAAAGACGGCACAGAAATTTATTTCAAAGATTGGGGCACCGGGCAGCCGCTCTTTTTTCATCACGGCTGGCCGCTCTCGGCTGACGACTGGGATGCGCAGATGATGTTCTTCCTGGCACATGGCTACCGGGTGATCGCGCATGATCGCCGCGGGCATGGCCGCTCTACTCAGACAGCGAATGGCCATGACATGGACACATACGCCGCTGACGTTGCTGAAGTCACGAAATCGCTGGATCTAAAAAATGCGATTCACATTGGCCACTCAACCGGCGGGGGCGAGGTAATTCGCTATGTGGCAAAGCACGGAAAAGGGCGAGTCGCCAAAGCGGTAATCATCAGCGCAATTCCGCCGATGCTGCTGAAGTCGGACAAGAATCCTGACGGGCTTCCGATGGCGGTGTTCGATCAATTGCGCGACGGCACCGGCAACCATCGCTCACAGTTTTATCAGGACATTACGATGCCGTTTTATGGTTTCAACCGGCCAGGGGCAAAGATATCGCAGGGCATCCGCGACAACTGGTGGAGACAGGGAATGATGGGCGCGATCAAGGCTCAGTATGAATGCGTTAGAGTGCTCTCTGAATCGGAGTTCTTTGACGATCTGAAAAGCATCGATGTCCCGGTCTTGGTAATGCATGGCGAGGACGATCAGATATGCCCGCTCGAAGCCAGTGGCGCAAAGTCAGTGAAGCTCTTGAAGCACGGGACGCTGAAAACTTATCCCGGCTTTCCGCATGGCATGCCCACGACGCATGCTGAGCAGATCAATGCTGACCTTCTGGTATTTATCAAGGCATAGAAAAAAGCCTGGCGAGTCACGTGAAATCATGCGGGCCCGCCAGGCTCGATTTATCTGGTCCCGTCCGCTGGAACCTCCACTGAAGTAAAAGCGGTAATTCGATTTGGATAATTCACAGAACCTAAATCGGGAATGGCCCAGGCGTTGACGTTAACGTTGACCGGCACATTTCTGGGCTGCGGCTGCACAGCTTGTGCGAGATCAAACTGCTCTACGTTCTTTTTGGGATCGAAGCGGCCCGTAAAATATGCCACGCCCACCCCAACAGCGGTGTATGGACTCAGGAGGGCGAGCGGCACCACATACTTTTTAGATTTCAGCAGGGCTTCTGCAACGCCATCCGGCGATTTGCTGCGCTTGATGCTGCCTGGCACCTGGGAAATCTGAAAAGAGGAAAGCTCCAGCTTCGGATGGCGGTGCGCATAAGAAGCCAGCGACCTGGCTACCTGCTTGGGCGTGGTAATGCCGGCGTCGGCCAGAAAGTTGCGATGGATGGAATGCGGCTCATAGAAGTTCATCACTTCTCGGGCAAAGTCAGCGCAGTTGGAATATACGAGGTTGAACTTAACTTTATTGGCGCGATCTTCATTTAAATATTGGATGAACGCATCATCCTGCTCCTGCGTGGTATTGATGCGGAAGCCATAAATTTTGCGAATGTAAGCGGCGCCGACTAACTGGACCCATTGGCCTTTGGGGGTGCGTCCATGCGGGGCATCAGGAACGAGATCCAGCAGATGCTCGCGGCGATAGTCGTCGCGCAGTTCGGCCACCAGTTCTTTATTGGCTGAGTGCGGAATTTCGTCGATTGTGTCCACGGCATACAGATAAGGAATCAGCGGAATAGCGACCCAGTCATAGCCCCCGATTTTGTCATAGCGGCTGATGACAATGCCGCCACCGCCTTCTCCTGGCCGGCAGCGGCGCAGGTGCGTAGGCGTGTCAGCGCAAACCTCCGGCAAATAAACCGCGGCATGCCCGGTGGGATTCATGCTGCCAAACATTCCGTATGGCTCTTCCAGCAGAAGCGCAATGTCAGCGTGCGCCAACGGCCTAAAGCAGGCAACGATAAATAAAAGAAGCCATAATTTTTTTAGCATAGCTTTTATCTGCATGTCTGGGTATCCAAATACATTTCTGTGCGTATGGCCCTATAAGCCATAACCGCAAAATTCATTAAAAGTTGCTTTAAAAAACTAATCACCAAACATTCCAAAATGGGATCAGCGATACAGGCAGGGGGAGCTGTGCTGCTTTAAGTAATTAGTGGCTTTTCAGCTACTATCGGTTGCTCCGCGAAGCGGATCAAAGTGTTAAAAAATAAATAGTTAATGTGAAGAATTTGTTACGGGGATGCAACCCGCTGTGGCTGTACGATCAGCTATCCTTTATTTAACTATTTGCAGGATCGTTCTGGCTTTAGACACTTATGAACACTGATGAAATTGACGCGCTTTTTGCCAGGACACTTCTTGGCAGTGCCGACGATGAAGAGCCGTGGGAGGCCGTGAAGGCCCTGCGACGCCTGGGAACGCGGGAGGTTTTTAAGAAAGCCGCAGAATGGTGCCGTTCAGATAATCCGTTGGCCAGGGCAAGAGGTGCGGATGTGCTCGCGCAGCTGGGCAAGATCGCTGGACAAAGCGGTAATAGCTTTCCTGAGGAGTCGTATTCGGCCGTGACCGAACTGGTGGAGCGTGAAACTGAGTTTCAACCTCTTCACTCCGGCCTTTTTGCATTGGGACATCTCGATAATCCGCTGGCTGTTCCTTTGATCGTCAGATTTGT
>DASZMF010001055.1:0-2085 GCA_035552035.1 Candidatus Angelobacter sp. | reverse complement strand
CCGTTTGGTTATGGTTTGTCAAGAAAGGATTTCAGGGATTTTTTTGACCATCACAGAAAAGCGGGTGCCCCATCCGTTGCGCCAGAAAAGTTCAGCCGACCTATAAGGTGATGGCGGCGCAAAGGGTGGGTATGAATACTGCTGCGTTTCTTCCGTCCATCCTTATGTACGTCCTTTGGATACTTACTTGCAACACAAAGTTCTTGAAAGCGTTTTAGAACTATCGCATAGTTTAGGAAACACAAACTTGCACTCTAACCCACCATCCCGTATAGCTTCGGGCATCTTTGCGGCCAAGGCTGCCATACTTCGCGGCGCGCGCGCTGTGTCTGACCTGACGCAGCCTGTGCGTCAGCTTGGACACACCACTCCCGACAGCTATCCCGCGCTGTTGGCCGAATGCAGATCACCTTTATGGACGGCGGAAAGCCAGGTGGAAAATTCCCTGCAATTTGGCAAAGTACAAAACCTGCGCAAAGCCTGCTTCCATCTGCATCGCGTGGAGATACCTGCTGGCGAAATCTTCAGCTTCTGGAAACAAGTTGGCAAAGCCAAATCTTCTGCCGGTTACGCGCGTGGCCGCGAGCTGCGCCAGGGCTGCCTCATTCCCTCCGTGGGTGGTGGTCTCTGCCAGCTTTCCAATTCCTTATACGATCTGGCGTTGCAATCCGGGTGCGAAATTATTGAGCGCCACGCCCACAGCGCTGTGGTGCCCGGCTCGGCCGCCGAGCAGGGCCGTGATGCAACTATCTTCTGGAACTATGTTGACTTCCGTTTTCGCCCCCAGCAGAACACGCTGCTTACCGCTGTTCTCACCCAGAATGAATTGATTCTTCGCTTCTGGGGAATGCAGAAGCTCGTCTCCATTGGCGGTGCGCAGGCAGAAACACGGCAGGCTTCTTCCATCAACACCTGTACCGATTGCGGCGTGAGCGAGTGCTTCCGTCATGTATCCGCAGAGACCTCTCAATCTTCGGGACGCGCGGCTTTCCTGATTGAAGAGTGCTGGCCAGAGTTTGAAAAATACGCCAGTGAGACCAGGTCAGAGGCGGACGATCTTTTTCTGCCGTATCGCTCCAGCTTCAAGAGCATCGCCAGATATAAGTGGAGCAGTACCGGCTATCGGCAGACCATTGCCGCCAATGCGCCAACTCTATTCGCCGCGGTAAAGTCGCGGCTTCATCTTGATAGGAATCTGCCGCCGGTGGCCGCGCAGGTTGTTCGCTCGCAGGCTCTGGCGGATTATTACAGCGGGCGGATCGCACCGGATGTCTCTCATTTATATGTAGCGCAATCGCTGCTGCCGTTTCTGTGGCGCAAAGGTGATCTCGGCGGACGCAGCTTTACCGTCTTAATGACGCGCCTGCCTCTGCAAACGCTGCATCACAAACTTGATGGTTTGAGCCAGCAATACCCTGAGAGAAAAACATTTCAGGAATACCGCGCACCGGCATGGATGGTGGAAGCAGAGTCTGAAGCCCTGGAAAGTGCCAGCCAGATCGTTACGCCGCATGCTTCACTCGCCAATTTGTTTCCGCTCAAGACCACGTGGCTGGAGTGGAAGCTTCCTCAGGTCAAACATTCTAGCGGCGGAAAGTGCGTGGTGTTTCCCGGACCTGCGCTGGCGCGGAAAGGCGCATGCGAAGTGCGCGAAGCCATGCAGGGCTTTGAATATCCGCTGCTGGTACTCAACGAGCAGGCCACTGAATCCAGCAATTTCTGGAACGGCGTTCAACTGGCGGATAAAGCAGAAGACTGGTTGAGCCATGCTGCGCTGGTGGTTCAACCAGCCTTTATTGAAAACAATCCGCGCCCTTTGTTGCGAGCTTTGGCCGCTGGCATACCTGTGATCGCCACGTCTGAGTGCGGTATTGAAGCGCATCCGCTGCTCACACTTGTACCTGCGGGAGATGCTGAAGCACTACGAGATTCAATTAAGAAAATTATGGCAGGTAACAAAACATTACAAGCGGCTGCGAATGCGAACTGAAGAGACCCTGGCACGATCCTTTGCTGCGCAAAATATAAGTCCCGCATAGAAACCCAAGAGAGAGTGATTCATAGATGCAGTGAAGCTTTTTTATC
>DASZMF010001054.1:0-8025 GCA_035552035.1 Candidatus Angelobacter sp. | reverse complement strand
CAGCCAGAAACTTCTTTGCATCCATGGGAGAAGAAAATGTCATAGCATTCCCCCGTCAATTCCTAATCAGTGTTCATCGGCGTAAATCAGCGGCAAATTCTTTTTTGCCTTTCTCCGTGCCTCTGTGTCTCCGCGGTAGGTTTGGCTCAACTCGTCCAAAATCCCTTTGTATCGTACTCACGGATCGCCTTCAGCTCTGCTGCGTTCGGCTCTGGCGTGGGCTTTACGTCATTGGCAACTTTCAGCTTCCATCCAGTATTGGCCAGCACATCATCCACGGTCACCTGCGGATGGTAAGTGGAAAGATAGGCTTCCGCGTCGTCGCCAAAGCGCAGCACGCATTTACTGGTAATCACCGCCGACGGTCCGCCGCGCGGCAAGCCGACACGCTTGCGCCATCCTGCGCCTTCGCCGTTGCCCGGACTAGTAATGTAATGCACGCGCTCCGGCAGCCGGTGCTTGCCATGTTCAAGCAGAGACACAAACCTGTGCGCCATGGACGCGATATCGCACGCGCCGCCTGAGCCCGGCAGCCGCACAACACCGCTCTTCCCTTGCACTTGCGTGGAGTTTAGATTGCCATATTTATCAACTTCCGCCGCGCCCAGAAATCCCAGGTTCACCCGGCCTGACTGCAATAAGCTCATTACTTCCAGCATGCCCAGGCACTGCGTTGCGCCTTTGATGTTGGGCGGATCGGCCATGGTGTAAATCAGCTCAGGTGACGGCGTGGAGCGGATCACGCCATTCTCAAACAGCCCAATGGCGTTCGGCGCATGCGTCTTCTTCGCGACGACAAACGCAATCAGCGGCAGCCGCATGCCGACAAAGACAACTTCGCCGTCTTTGATTTCTCGCGCCGCCGCGACCACCATGAGTTCGTTGAGTGTGGAGGACATTTTTTCTGCAATCCCGAAGCAAAGCGAGGGATCCCTATTCCCTCATTAACGCTCGGAGGAAAACAATCATAACAATAGAACCCGAAAAAAAGTTTAAGGGAGCCCTTTTGATTCTTAAAGATCATAGGGCTCCCTCGCTATGCTCGGGATGTAAGACAAACCTAATTACTACCAAATATTAATTACTGCTTTACTGCACCGCGTTCAGCGCACTCTTTCTGACTTCGCCAATCGTGATCAGCGGATCTTTTGCGCCGGTCTTTGGTGCGATCCATTTTTTCTCTGAGCCGATAATGTCCATCAATAGCTTCTTGTCCGCGGCCGTGGGCAGCCATGTTTCAAGCTCCTGCTTGTATTCTTTTTCGTCCATCTGACGGCCGGTCTGCGGATGGAACATCTGGCCTTTCCAGCGGCCAATCATGCGGTTGAACTGGATATTAGGGCAATACAGCTCCGTGCTGCCCGGACGCTGCCCTGCGCTGATGCGTTTCACCAAACCCACGCACTCGTCGCGATAAAGGTGGCGATTGTAGTCATTCAGATTTTCAAGATCGGGTGCAGTCTCGTTTTTCAGTTCGTCGTAACGGCCTTTAAGTCCCCAGGTGTAAGCCCACTGCGCGGACGATGAATGGTCTGTGCCGAACAAATCATAGGCGCTGGAAATCCACTTATTCAGATACTTCTGCATCAGCCAGCCCGGCACCACGCCGGCTTCGGCGATGCGCGCTAGCCCGGTGTTGCCGGTGCCCATGTGGAAGGCCTCTTCACGCAGCATGTAACTCATGGAGCGGCCCAGCGGCGCGAAGGCGGAATATTTCAGCATCTGCAACTGGAACTTGCCGTCACGGTCAACAAAATCGGTGAAGGCAAAAAAGTCCAACCAGTTGTCACACTCTTCATTAAACGATCCCAGCAGGCGCTTGTTCTCATACGCCTTGCGCTCCAGCATCTTCTGCGCTTCCACCTTTCCGGTGGTGCCAAAGTGGTCGATCAGCAAAGCGCACATCTGCCAGCCATGGCGCATCTCTTCAATCATCACGCGCGTGAGCGACGAGCGATCATAGTCCGTGGGCGCGGTTTCAAACAGGTTGCGCTGCTGCTCCACGCTGGCAAACTCCGTATCGCCCTGATAGACGATAAGGTTCATCAGCGCGTCGCGCATGTTCTGTGTAGGAATCTGGCGGACATTCTCCCACTTGCGTCCGCCCTTGTAATAGCCAAAGGAAATTTCTTCCGTCTCAATGGCGCCGTACAGGGTGTCAAACTTGAAGCCACGGATGGCGTCATTGTTTACGCCAATTTCTTCGCGCCATTCCTTGAACAGCCCTTCCCAGTCACTGAACGTTCCGATTTTATGAATTCTTCCCGGCATGATAACTCCTAATCTTGCGTTGAAATTTGCCTGCGCTGTGCGCTAGCGATATCCCATTTCAGGGTCAAACTTGATCTTGCTTTTTACAAACGTTCCGCTGCCGCGTGCGATCTCTTCATTCTGGTCGTTGTATAGAACTGCTTCCGCCAGATACGACGAGCCGCCGCCCCGCACCACCTTGCCAACAGAGCGGATCACTCCGGCAGAAACTGGCGCGTGAAAATACAGATTGAAATTGCTGGTAAGAACAAAATCGTTCTCTACCAGCGAACTCACTGCAAAGAACGCCGCGTCGTCCAGGCTTTTGAAATACACCGAGCCATGCACGGCCCCGGCGGCATGAAAAAATCGGCTGTCCACCGTTACCTTGATCTCGGCCGTTCCCTTGCCAATTTGGATTGACGGCTTAAAGAACGCATTGATCGGCGCTGCCAGATACATGCGCTCCAGCTTGCGGTAATGCTCTTCACCGATCGTCGAGATGGCAGGGTGTGAACTCATGCTTAATAAGACTTGTGCCTTCTTCTTTCTTCTCGCTGTCCGCAGAGCGTGGTTGAGCAAAGCTGTTTGTCCAACCAGAATTTACTAATGGCTAAAGGCCAAGAGCCAAAAGCCGCTTTTTTACAAATTCATCCAAACGGACTTCAGTTCCGTGTAATGCTCAACCGCGTGCATGCCCAATTCGCGGCCAAAACCAGATTGCTTAAATCCGCCAAAGGGCAACGCTGCGTCCATCACACCGTAAGTGTTGATCCAGACCGTGCCGGCTTTCAGACGGCGCGACATCTGATGCGCCTTCTTCAAATCATTGGTCCAGACAGCAGCGGCCAGGCCATAAACATTTTTGTTGGCCAGTTCCGCAACCTGGTCGATGTCGTCAAACGTGAGCGTAGCCAGGACGGGGCCAAAAATTTCTTCCTGGGCAATCTTCATGTCATTGTTTACGCCGCCGAAGATCGTGGGCTCGATAAAGTATCCGTTGTCGCCATTGACCTGTGCGCGCTTGCCGCCAGCCAGCAGCTGCGCGCCTTCGTTCTTACCGGCTTCAATGTAGCCCAGCACCGTCTGCATCTGCTTTTCGCTGACCACAGCGCCGAGACGGGTCTTGGGATCCATGGGATCACCCAGCTTTATTTTCTTGGATGACTCCACCAGCTTGGTCATGAACTCGTCTTCAGCTTTTTTCTCGATGAACAGGCGCGATCCGGCGCAGCAGACTTCACCCTTGCCATAAAAGATGCCGTTGAGCGCGCCTTTTACGGCGGAATCCATGGATGAGTCAGCAAAGACGATATTCGGTGACTTGCCGCCCAGCTCCAGAGTCACGCGCTTCAGTGTGTCGGCCGAGCTGCGCATGATCTCTTTGCCCACTGAGGTCGAACCAGTGAACGCAACCTTATCTACATTCGGATGCTTCACCAGAGCAGCGCCCGTCTCTGGGCCGCCGGTGACGATATTCAGAACACCCGCAGGCAGTCCGGCTTCCAGAGCCAGCTCTCCGAAACGCAGCGCCGTCAGCGGCGTTTGCTCGGCGGGCTTCAAGATCACGGTGTTGCCGCAAGCCAGGGCAGGTCCCAGCTTCCAACTGGCCAGCAGGAGCGGAAAGTTCCAGGCAACAATCGCACCGACAACGCCCACAGGCTCACGCAATGTGTATGTGAAAGCATTGCTGAAACTGTTCACGGTCTCGCCGTGAATCTTCGTGGCCCATCCGGCGTAATAGCGGAACACATCGGCCACCATCGGCATATCGACGTAGCGCGACTCAAAGATCGGCTTGCCGTTGTTGAGCGTTTCCAGCTCGGCCAGCTCTTCAATGTTTTTGTCGATAAGGTCAGCGATGCGCCAGAGAATTTTGCCGCGCTCGCTGGCGGACATCTTGCGCCACGGGCCAGCCATGTCATCAAAGGCTTTGCGTGCCGCGGCAACGGCTTCATTCACGCCGCTCACGCCACCTTCAGCAACCTGGGTGAGTATTTCACCGGTTGCAGGATTGAACGTGTCAAAAGATTTGCCGCTGCCTTCAGACCATTTGCCGTCGATGAGTAATTTGCCGGGTACAACTTTTGCTTTGGTTGCTGCGATCATTTTTTAGCCTTTAGCTATTAGCCCTTGGCTATTAGCTTGATTTTTTGGAGCAAGCACTTTTACCTGCGCGAACCTTCCACCTATTCAATTGTTTTAGCTGAGAGGGTGGAGCAGGGCTTTAGCCCTGCGGAAAACTTTGATTTTTGCTGGCTTTAGCCGCTGAGGTATACCGCAGTGGCTAAAGCCAATCTTGGGTCAATGAATGACGCAGGCCTAAAGTCCTGCTCCACCCAGTTAAAGCTACTTCGCCTTGAAAGTCGCTGGACGCTTCTCTACATAAGCTGCCAGGCCTTCTTTGGCGTCTTCGCTGGCGAACAAGCGCTGTTGCAGTTCGCGCTCCACGGCCAGGGCGGATTCCATGGGAATTTCCCAGCCGGTCTGCACAGCGCGCTTGATGTTGCCCACGGCCTTTGCGGCTTTATTTGGGGGCGTGAACTGGCGGGCATATTCCATGATGTTTTCCATGAAATTGTCGCGCTCATAAATGTCATTCACGATGCCCATCTCTTTGGCTTCTTCAAACGTGAAGGTGTTGCCGGTCACCATTAATTCAATGGCTTTGCTCTTGCCTACCATGCGGCTCAGTCGCTGTGTTCCACCGGTGCCGGGCAGAACGCCCAGGTTGATTTCAGGCAATCCGATCTTGCCCGCGTCGCGGCGCGCAATGCGGATGTCCGCGGCCATGGCGATTTCCAGACCGCCGCCTACGCAGTGGCCGTTGATGGCCGCGATCACCAGCTTGGGTGTGTGCTCTAGGCGCAGCAGCATTTCATTGGCATGCAGGCAGAAATAATATTTAAAGGTTGGATCGACGCTGGAAAGCATCTTGATGTTGGCGCCGGCGGAGAAGAATTTGTCGCCCGCCCCGGTCAGCAGCAGCACGTACACGTCATTGTCCATGCGCGCTTTCAGGATGCTCTCATCGAGCTGCCGGTTCATTTCATAGGTATAAGTATTTGCCGGCGGATCGGACAGTTCAATGATTGCCACACCGCCTTCAACGCGGTAGTTCACCAGGGTCTTGTTTTCCGTTGCTGTGATTGTAGCCATGGTTCAAAGCTCCTTATGGATTTCAGAATCTTTAGTTGCTAATCTTTAGTTGAGAATCTCTAGTTGCTTAATCTTTTGCGCCGATGGTCAGGCGTTTGCCTTGGGAATTTTTCGTTTCGTTTTGCCGGGATGCAGCACGCCGCACAAAAACAAATTGCTCATCTCTTCCGCCAGTTCCTGGGCATTCAGGTCAACGCGCGGGTTGTGCCAGGTGTAAATCCAGTTGATCATGCCAAAGAGCCCCAGTACTGCAAGGCGTCCGGAAAATTGTAGTCCTTTTTCGCGCCGCAGATCTTCCAGCAGCTCCAGGCAGATGCGGTAGTACTCACGCTTGATGGCCCGGATCTCAGCACCGCGGCCGTTTTTGAGCGTCTCATCTTCATGCGTGAGGACCTTCATGGCGTCTTTGTTGGCCAAAAAATATTCCAGATGGTTCTCAATGAAGACGCGCACCCGCTGTTCCGCGCCTTTTGCGTTCCTTAGTCTTTCTTCAGCGCGCTCAATAATGGTCTGGAAGCTGTGTTTCTGGATCAGGTAAAGCAGCTCTTCCTTGGAATCAAAATAATGATAGAGACCAGCCAGTGACATGCCGGCGGCGCGGGAGAGATCACGCATGGAAGCGCCGGCATAACCTTTTTCACAGAAGATGCGCGCTGCGTGGTGCAGCACTTTCGCCAGCCGGCGGTCAAAGCGGGAATCGACGATTTCAGCGGTGGACTTACCAGCCTGCACGGCGACGCGAATCTTGCGTCCGCCCAAAGGCGCGCCGGTCAATCGCGTTTCTACAGTGCTGAGTGCCATCAGTATGTTACCGAACGTTCGTTCGGTAAATCTATTATGCAGCAGGGATGGCGCGGCAGTCAATTTGATAGTTCGTCATTTTGATGGAACGCCAATTTGCTGGTTTAAGATGGAAGAATCACCTCCGGTGATTATCGCTGCGAAGGAACTTCTAACAATGACTGAACAGAACTTGGCTCATAACGACCTGCTCACCAAAATTTATGCTGCCTTCAATCGCCGTGACATTGATACTGTGCTCGCAAACATGGCTGCTGACGTTGACTGGCCCAACGGCATGGAAGGCGGCAGAGTCCACGGGCATGAAGCCGTGCGCGAATATTGGACAAGGCAATGGAGCCAGATTAATCCTCGCGTTGAGCCGCAAGGATTTCGTGCTGATCCCTCTGGCGGCACGATTGTGGATGTACACCAAGTCATCCGCGATCTGGAAGGCAACCTTCTATTAGACAGAGTGGTGGAGCACGTTTATCTCATTCGCGACGGGCTCGTGCAATCCATGGAGATCCGCGAAAATTAATCCACTCTTCATAAAGCGCAATTCGTTTTAGCTGCCGCGCCCTATATCTTTTGCGCCCCGCGTCGCCACTATATAAACAAGCAAGCAGATCGTTTCACTGACGGGCAACAGGCTATCCCTTCCGGGGCAGAGCAACCCTTGTATTTCTCCGTTTTTTCGATCTTGATTTAGGTCTTGCACATTAGAGTTTCTAATGTTGTTCCAGAGTACATGCAGAAGCTGTCTTACTAACCAGAGCCAAGATCAAATAATCGACGGGTGGACTGAGAGAAGCTCAGGTTTTCAAAACAGCTTGGTCCCCAATCAGGAGAGATACAAGACAATGCACACGCAGACCTTCAAGCACTCATTCAATACCGGCACGAGATTGGTATTTGCCTTCATGTTACTGGCGCTGATCGCGTTCGCCGCTGGTTGCGGCGGCGGGGGATCCACGGTAGCGGCCGGCCCAACACCTACTCCGGGCGCATCAGGAACATCTACCCAGGTTCGCTTTGGTGACGCACCAGCAGACAGCGTTATTTCCTTTGAAGTTTCCGTTTCCACCTTGACACTCACACCCGCGGGCGGCGGCACTGCTGTTTCAGTCACTGTACCGGCCAACAATCGCATTGAGCTCACGCACGAATCAGGAAAGTTTGAGCCGTTTATCGTTGGCAATCTGCCGCAGGGCACATTCTCCGCGGCAAACCTGACGCTGGTGAACTCTGAGCTCACATTCCTGAGCACCACGGGGACACCGGTGCACATCAATGGCCCGACAACTTCTTCCATTTCCATTCCGCTGAGCCCGAATGTAACGATTGGCGCAAGCGCGCTAGTCTTGAATATCGATGTAAACGTGGCTGCGTCCATCACCACCAGCGCAGGCGTAGTAAACGGAATTGCATTTACCTCAACGTCATTCACCATCACCACCAAGGCACCGGGCGTAGCTAACAACCAGCAGGATGACGACGGCGAAATTGAAGACGTACAGGGCACAGTAACGGCCGTAAACGCTCCGAACTTTACCATGAGCATCGGCACCACTGGCTCGTCACTCACCTTCGCCACTGATGCCACCACAGAATTCAGCGATGGCGTTACCGGCGTAGCTGGTCTGCTGAATCAGGTTGTGACCGTGGAAGGTTTCACCAAGGCTGATGGCTCGTTGTTTGCCAAGGAAGTGGAAGGCCTGGAAAATCAGAACGGCGCAGAAATGGAAGGCCTGATCACAGCGATCAGCGGAACCACGCTGACCGTAACGGCCCAGGATGGCATTGGCAACGGAATGGACGACACAAAAGTTGGAG
>DASZMF010001053.1:0-8077 GCA_035552035.1 Candidatus Angelobacter sp. | reverse complement strand
TCCTCGCTACGCTTCGGAACTTCGGAAAAAACCAGGTTTGTCTTATCCGCGCGTATCAGCGAAAATCAGCGACGAGAACTTGCGGCGAGAATCTACGGAGGAAATTCATGAGCGGTTTTAGCAGAGACGTTGTTTCCACTCCTAATGCACCCAAGGCAATTGGGCCTTATTCCCAGGCCATCAAGGCAAATGGTTTTGTGTTTATCTCCGGCCAGGTGCCGATTGATCCGGCTACGGGCAACCTGATTGAAGGCGGCATTGAGGCGCAGACAGAGCGCGTATTGCAGAATCTTTCTGCGGTTTTGCAGGCCGCGGGCAGCAGCTGGGAGAAGGTGGTGAAGACCACGGTGTTTCTTAAGAACATGTCAGAATTCGGACAGATGAATGAGGTGTACGGAAAAGTCTGCAAGAACGCGCCGCCCGCACGTTCCACGGTGGAAGTAGCTCGCCTGCCGAAGGACGTCTCGGTGGAGATTGACGTCATCGCGCTGGCGTAATCACCTGCAAGGAGGAGCGATGTCTGGAAATCGTTTTGCCGTAGCGGTTGTTTTTCTGCTGGTAGCAAGTTCTGGTTTCGCCCAAAGCAATGATGTGGCAGTAAGCTTTGGCGGGACCTTTTCGCCGGGCGTGAAGGGACAGGCAGTGTGTGAAGCGTTGCCGTCGTGCCCGACTGGCATTGTGGACCGTTCCATTGATCCGGGCTTTTCTGTTGAAGGCACGTATGCTCATCGGCTGGCAAACTTCAGGGTGGCCTCACTCCATCTTGAATTGCCGGTTTTGTTTGCGCCTTCACGTTCGACGGGCTTGATAACTACGCCGTCTGATTTTTCATCGTTCTTTGTTACACCATCACTGAAGTTGAAGCTGTTGCCGTCATCGGGCATTTCTCCGTTTGTCTCCGTTGGAGGAGGGCTGGCGCGGTTTAAGGAAGATTCGTTTTCAAGCAATAAAGGCGCTGTTCAATATGGCGGCGGAGTGGACTTCAAGACGCGACTTCCGCTACTGGGCTTTCGTTTTGAAGTGCGCGACTTCATGACAAGCCGTCCGGGGATTCCCGCATTCTCAACCATCACCAGTGATCATCTGCACAATTTATTTGTGGGCGGAGGCATAACGCTGCATTTCTAGCAGAGCCATCGCGTAATTAAATCAAACATAAGATTTGGAAGATCCATTGCATGAATCGGGCTGAATGGGATGAAGGTAACCATTCAGCCCGTGTCCTTTCGTTACTCAACTTCGTGGTGGCTTAGGGGTTTTTAGCGTTACGCTGGTCTTGAAATCTGCATCTCAGGATTCAGCACACAAAACCAGCTTGTTGCCATTCATTTCCAAGGAGCTTCCATGAAGCGCGTTTCCATCCTGTTCGTCGTACTCTGTGCGTCCACGTTTGCGTTGGCCCAAAAGGCAGACATTGCGTTCGTTGCCGGAGGATCGTTTGTTTCCAATGCCAATGTGACGGTGCTGTCTCCCTCCACGGTGGTGGACACACTCAAAACCAACAATCATCTTTTCCTGGAAGGCGCGCTCGGTGTTCGGCTCACCAATGCCAGAGTAGTTACGCTGAGTCTTGAAGTGCCAGTGGCGGGAATCCCTTCACAGAAGCTCACGCTCTCAAGCACGCCTTCTACCGTGGTGGACCATCTGTCTTCTGTGTTCATTACGCCCGGACTGCGGCTGAAGTTGTTGCCTGTGTCTCCGATATCGCCGTGGGTGAGTGTAGGCGGTGGCTGGGCGCGCTTCTCTACTGATTCAGGTATCAGAACAAACAAGGGAGCGGTTGAGTACGGCGGCGGACTGGATTTCAAGACCGGCTTGCCGGTGCTGGGCTTCCGTGCAGAGATCAGGGACTTTGTGACGGGCGATCCTAACTTTGGGACAGCCAGCGTACTGGCCGGAGATAGCAGCGCATTCCATCGGCATAATCTGCTGGCGGGCGGCGGCATTGTGCTGCGCTTCTAAAGAAGGTTTACCGCAAAGTACGCTAAGGGCGCAAAGGAAGAAACTTCTTTTGCGCTCTTTATTATTTGCATCTGTAGTTCCTCTTGACGTTGGTGCGAGTCCAGGAAAGTTTGGCAGTCTTAACGCTTAGAGATTTCACCGCGGAGGGCGCAGAGAACGCAAAGAAAGCCTTGGCGTCTATTTCGCGTATGTAGGGTCGAGCTTACGGCAGCATCGCGATGGAGTGCTGGCTCATGCTAGAACTTATTGGCAGCTTCCTGCACTGCCAGGCAAACAAAAGCCTCCTGCTAAGGAGGCTTTTCAATTCCTGATTAAAGCGGAAATGCCGCGCAGCTAGGACGCTTTAACTACCTTGCCGGACTTCAGGCAGGTGGTGCAGACGCGTACGCGCTTGTTGGCGCCGTTCATTACAGCGCGCACCGGACGCAGGTTCACATTCCAGCGGCGGCGGCTCACGTTATGCGCGTGGCTGATTTTGTTTCCAAATTGCGGGCCTTTGCCGCAGAGATCGCAAACTTGTGACATTTCAATGACTCCCAGATCTTTTTGACGCAGAAGGGCTTTGAGGCTTTCAGGTCGTGTGGTTAAAGGTAAATTTTACAGGAAGATAGGCGGTTTTGGCAACAGGCAGGATAAACCCCTTTAACCACAAAGGATACGGAGGAACACAAAGGAAAGCCCCTTCTTAAAGATTCGAAGCCATTGAGAGTTAAGCGGTTTCCGCGCGGACTTGTGAAGGCGCCAGGGCGATCTTTTCCCGCAGCCGCAGGAAAGGGCGTTCCACGGCGAGATAAAGCAGGGCCGCCGCTATGAAACTGGTAACAAAGTAGATAAAGAGTGCCAGCCAGCCTCCGGACTCTACATAACGCTGAAGAAAGACGTGATCGAAATGCATGATCTCTTTGTGCGTCAGATAAAGGCTATAAGCCAGGGTGGCGATCAGGCCGAACCCTCGAACTTTAGAGAGTGGACTGAATGGAGCGATGCTGGAGGCGATCAACAGGCCCAGGCCAATTGCTAACAGCGGATAGCCCCATACGGCACCCGAAAATGCAAGACGATCGCGAAACAGCCACATGGCCCAGGCACAAAAGCCGAGCCCGCTCACAAGCAAAATATATCCATGCGCAAGCACCCGCTGCCACCATTGCGGACGGAATGTTTTGATTGTGGCCAGGGTCACTCCAACCAGCAGGCCATCCAGCCGCGTGTACGTGGGGAAGTAGATTTTTTCTACATAGGCCAACACAAAGGCATCCTCTGTTAGCGGTTTTACGGAATGCAGGAATATGTAATAGCGGATGGCAATTCCGAAACAAAAAAATCCCAGAATCACGGCCACAGTCCGGTAAAAGCCGGGGCGGCGCATCAGCAACAGGACGAGGAGCGGTAGCACCAGATAAAAATGCTCTTCCACGCAGAGTGACCAGACGTGAGAAAACGCCTGATCATGAAGGTAGTCAATGCGAAAGTTTTCAGTGAAGGTAAGAAACTGCCAGACTGGCGAGATGTGCGGCGCTTCACGGAATCCAGGGACAGCAAAATAGAGAAGCAATACCGTGAGGTAGGCAGGCAGAACGCGGAAGGCGCGTCGCAGATAAAAACCGCCGAGTGAAAGATGGCTGCCGCGTGTGTAAGGCCGCAGAAGCTGTGAGCCGATGAGGTATCCGCTGAGGACAAAGAAGACGTCAACACCCATCCAGCCGTAATTGCCGGCGCCGCTCAATAGGCTGAGGTGAAGCACCCAATGCACATGCCACAACATGACCCACAGAATGGCGATGGCACGCATCAGGTCCAGGCCGGGCTCGCGGGCGGAGGATGAGTCTAGAAGTTTCAAGCAAGAGTGTTATAGCTTATGCGGTTGTTATTGCTGACATAAAAAATTCTTTACCACAAAGGACACGAAGGAACACAAAGGAAGGCTGCTGATCTGTGAAAGAATCACCGGCGGGAGCGCCTATGCCAGATGATTCTCGAAGGGGTATCTGTGTGAATCAGTGCCATCCGTGTTATCAGTGGTAAGGTTTTAAATTTTCTCCTACTCCACCGTTACCACAACCTTCCCAAATGATTCATTCGATTCCAGTCGCTGATGGGCTTTGGCTATTTCGGCTAACGGGAAAATGCTATCGACATTTGCACGGAGAGCACCGCTGGCGAAGAGTGGTACAACTTCAGCGGCGAAGAGGCGAGTGGCTGCGAATTTTTCTTCCAGGGTGCGCGCGCGCAAAAGTGTTCCGCGGATTTGCAGGCGCTTGCCCATTACGTAGCGGGAATCCAGTTCGTAACTGCCTCCGGCAACGGTGCCGACGAGAATCATGCGGCCTTGTTTGGCCATAACTTTCTGGCTGGCTTTTACATATGGGCCGCCGACTAAATCCAGAACTACGTTGATGCCTTTGCCAGCCGTCCATTTTTCTGCAGCGGCTTGCAGGCCGTCATAATTTTCTCGGATCGCAATTCCTGCTTCCAGTCCGAGTGGCTTGGCTTGCTCGATTTTGTCGGCGGTGCGGGAAGTTCCGTATGGCACTGCTTGCATTGCGCGAGTGAGTTGCACAGCGGCCAGGCCAACGCCGCTGCCTACGGCATGGATGAGAACGGTTTCGCCGGGACGCAGATTGGCTTGCGTCCAGAGAGCGTCATGCGCGGTGATGAAGACTTCAGGAATGGCCGCGGCTTCCGTCCAGCTGAGATTGGCGGGAATTTCTGCCAGCAGACTCTCATGCGTCACAACGTATTCGGCGTAAGCTCCGCCGCCGATCAGGCCGAAGACGCGCTGGCCGGGCTTCCACAAGCGGACAGAAGAGCCGACCTCGGCAACTTCACCGGCGAACTCCATGCCAGGGATTTCAACGGGGAAGCCGGGTGGCGGCGGATATTTGCCTTGCCGCTGCAACAGGTCAGCGCGATTGATGGAGGTGGCGCGGACGCGCACCAGAACCTGATCGTCGTGAATTGTGGGTTTATTTACGGTGCGGATTTCCAGTACTTCCGGGCCGCCGAATTTTGAGATCCAGGCTGCTTGCATTGTCGTCATTGGGAATGGATTCGTCAGAGAGATTATAAGTTGTCACGCCATGAATATAGCCGGGGCAAAGGGATTTACCGCGAAGGACGCAACGGACGCAGAAGAGAGTTGATGAATTTGTTTTGCGCTGGCTTCTGCAATTTCACGCTCTTGTTTCATAGCAGTTGGCACAATGTTTTGCCTGCTCACACGCTTAAGACTGCGCGTGTTCGCCGGCGGCTCTAAGGATCACGATAGTTAAGATTTATTGTTTTTCCTTGATTCACCAATATTATTCAACGGCTAAACCGTTGACTGGACTATGATTTAAGTATCACGCCAGCCGGTGCTCACTTGGGCATTGCTGATTTGGTGCGGCTTCCGATATATTTTTAAACACAATGTACCAGGACTTTCATGCTACCGATCGCTGGACCGGACAGAAGCTTCACTGTCTCTATCAGGCCCTTATTGTCGCCATTGCGACCCGGCACGCTGACGCTGTCGATATAAAGTTTCTTGCCAGCGGAAGGCCGGTATGGATCGCTTTGCCGCATCCAACATGGGGCGAGTACAAGGAGCGCACCGGCCGCGTGATCACCGATCCGCTGGCTATTCAGGCCGCCGGGCATTTTCTGAAAACGGCGATCGAGTCAGGCACCTATGAACACGGACGGGAAATGTACACGCTCACGGTGGATGAATCACTGGGACACTTGAATGCAGTCCTGAAGGAAGTTGGCGCACCGCAGGATGCATTGATCAAAACAGCATAGCCGCCACACGCACGCCCAAAAAACCCGCTGCTCGCGACCAGCCTTGCTCTGGCGCAACAGGAACAGGAGATTTTTCCCGCATGTCACAGACAGCTATTGATACGGCTTCATCCCTGGAATCACTTCTTAAAAATAATAAGGTGCATCGCAATCTTCATGCAGGCGTCCTGGTGGAGCACTCCGTGCGCCGCGGTGAAAGCATGCTGGCGGACAATGGGGCCCTCGTGGCTTATACCGGTAAATACACAGGCCGCTCACCCAAAGACAAATTCACCGTAAAAGATTCCGTAACCTCTGAACTGGTGAACTGGGGTGATGTAAACATCGCATTTGATCCAGACAAATTTGACGCACTGTATGAACGAGTGGTGGCTTCACTGCAGGGCAAAGAGCTGTTTGTGCAGGACCTTTATGCGGGCGCCGATCCTAAATATCGTCTGCCGGTGCGCGTGATCAATGAATATGCCTGGCACAATCTTTTTGTGCGCACGCTGTTCGTGCGGCCGACGGAAGAAGAGTTGAAGACGCACCACGCCGAGTTCACGATTGTTTCCGCGCCGGAATTCCAGGGCGACCCGCAGCGTGATGGTACGCGCAGTGAAGCCTTTGTGGTGGTGAACTTTGCCCGCAAGGTCATCATTATCGGCGGAACAAAATATGCCGGTGAAATGAAGAAGTCGATTTTCGGCATCATGAATTTCCTGCTGCCGCAGAAGAACGTTTTTCCCATGCACTGTTCGGCCAATGTCGGCAAGGATGGCGTAACGGCGCTTTTCTTTGGACTCTCCGGCACAGGCAAGACCACGCTTTCGACTGATCCGCAGCGCCGTCTCATTGGCGACGATGAGCACGGCTGGAGCGCAAGCGGCATCTTCAATTTTGAAGGCGGCTGCTATGCCAAGTGCATAAAGCTCTCGCAGGAGAATGAGCCGCAAATCTGGAAGGCCATCCGCTTTGGCTCGGTGCTGGAAAACGTTACGCTGGATCAAGAAACGCACGTTCCGGATTACAACGATGACAGCCGCACGGAAAACACACGCTGCGCGTATCCGGTGGACTACATTGACGGCGCGGTGATTCCGGGTATTGGCGGCCATCCGAAGAATGTAATTTTTCTTACCGCAGACGCGTTCGGCGTACTGCCTCCTATTTCCAAGTTGAGCACTGATCAGGCCATGTATCACTTTCTCTCCGGCTACACCGCGAAAGTGGCAGGCACGGAAGCGGGCGTAAAAGAGCCACAGCCAAATTTCTCAACGTGCTTTGGCTCGCCGTTTATGCCGCTGCGCCCCAAGGTCTATGCAGAAATGCTGGGCAAGCGCATGCAGGAACACGGATCACAATGCTGGCTGGTCAATACCGGCTGGTTTGGCGGGCCGTATGGCACAGGATCACGCATGAAGCTGCCCTACACGCGCGCCATGGTGAATGCCGCGATTGAAGGCGCACTGGACAAAGTGGAATTTGAAACGGACCCGGCGTTTGGTTTGACCGTGCCGAAGACGGTGCCGGGAGTTCCCGCAGAATTCCTGCGCGCACGCGATGCGTGGAAAGATAAAGCTGCTTATGACAAAACGGCGGCCGATCTTTCAGCGCGCTTTGCCAAGAACTTTGAAAAGTTCGATGCACCGGCAAACATCAAGGCGGCTGGGCCGGGAATCAAGAAGTAAGTCAGAGTAAGTTGAAACAGAAAAAAGAGACGCGGCGCAAAGCGCGTCTCTTTTTTATTGGAGGGAGAAAATCGGATGCCTGGCACGGACACCGCTCAGGCAATCGCCATTCAAGCGGCTTTCTCGCCTAGCCGTTCGGTAATAGCCGCATTAATGCGTTCAATGAATGACATGGGCTGGTCTGCCGTAGCAGGGGCCTGGACCATCCGGCCGCGCAGCAGCTCTAAAAATTTGGTGACGCGATGCAGCCGTTCGGCTTCCATGCCTTCCTGCACGCGTTGCGGGCTGACTTCTGTGGCGGTTTCAATGTATTGCCAGAGCAAGAGACGCATATCGTCCACCGCGGTCTTGAGTTCAGCGAGCAAGGTTACGTTCAGATCGGCTGCGGGCGCTGCCGGTTTGTCCTGGGCATTCGGGGCCTGCATGGCGAGCCAGTAAAGATCGCCATGTACTGCGGTCAATGCAGTTGTAAGCTCCTTAAGATGGGTTACAAGTTCGTTCGAATCGGTATTTGCGTGGCCGTCCGTCATTTGGGGATTTCCTTCGTTCATGTTGTTAGTGTCTAGGATGCGCCTAACGTTGCAGAAATGACTGTTACCCAAGGACATGTACAAGAGATAAGTTGATTGTTTTCAGCAACTCTGAAATGGAACGCAGAT
>DASZMF010001052.1:0-2053 GCA_035552035.1 Candidatus Angelobacter sp. | reverse complement strand
CCAGCCAAAGACCGAACTCCGTATGTTGAGGCCCAGGCCGAAATCAGAAAGGCCGGCGGAATCAATTTGTGGTTCAGCCGTTTTGCCAGCAGTACCGCGCAGTTCGTGGGCCAGCCCATGGTGTTTTTTGTGGCTGTGGTTATGCTGGTGCTATGGGCCGTGAGTGGCCCTTACTTCCATTATTCTGACACCTGGCAGCTCATCATTAATACATCCACGACCATCGTGACTTTTCTGGTGGTCTTTCTGATCCAGAATACGCAGAACCGTGACGCCAAGGCGCTGCACCTTAAGCTGGACGAGCTGATTCGCTCGCACCATCCCGCGAATGACGATCTGATTGATATCCAGAAACTTTCTGACGAAGAGCTGGACGCGCTGGAAGAGCGGTACCAGAAAATCCGCGAAGCCTGCGAAAAGCGGCGCGGCGGCAAGAGCATTGAAGCTGCCGCGGAGCAGGAATCACCGAAACGGAAAACGCCGGCGGCGTGAAAGGCGTTCTTGTTTCGCGCAAAATACTCTGCCTCCCCTCCACGACACGCTATCCCGAAACTGAAGCCACGGGCGAGGTTGAGGGAACTGCTCCGCCGGTTTTAAGGACTCAGCCCACAATCCCCTTCGATAATCCGCCGCGGTAAAAAACTCCAGAGCTGTGGTTGCCATGGAAAGCAGCGGAGCAGATCCCTCAGCCTCGCTTAGGCTTCGGCTTTCGGGATGGCGTCTTGTGGGAGGGTGAGATTGTTTTCAGTTTAAAGTTTAATTATCTAACTCCCTTCGATAATTCATTGGAATAAAAAATCTGGAGAGTTGTGGTTGGCCGGGGAAGCAGCGGAGCAGTTCCTCAACCTCGCTTGGGGCTTCGGCTCTCGGGATGGCGACTCGTGGGAGAAGAGGATTGTTTCAGAGAATGGCGTAGAGCTATAGTCGCAACACAAGGCCTGAAGGCGTTTCATCACATTTCCCTTTTCATATTTCCTGTCCGCCTTGGTGTTGCGGCCACGCGGTTGGGTATAAACTGTATTCGTCGTATGCCTACAAAAACCAAATCTTCCCAAAGTGCCGGCGCAAAGACTGCCGGTGCAAAGTCCGCAGGCGCAAAGTCCACACCTGCCAGGCAAAATGGAAAAGCTGCTGCCACGAATGGCCACGGCGCCAACGGACGCCCCGCTGCTAAAGCGCCCGCTGTCCAGGTAAATCAATATGGCATTCCTGACTGGCGGCTGGAGCATCCGGAATTTGAAATTCTGGAAGTCAACAGCGGGCCTGAGGTCCATTATGAAATCAAGGGCAAGCTCAACACGCCGGTGCCACCGATCCGCGAGTCGAAGTACCTGACCAAAGAGCAGCACGTTGAACTCTATCGCTGGATGGTAATGAACCGCCGCATGGAAGTGGCGCTGGAAAATCTATACAAGCAGAGCAAGGTGGTAGGCGGCGTTTATTTTGGCCTGGGCCAAGAAGCATGTTCCTGCGCATCCGCTTTTGCGTTGGGTAAAGATGACTGGTTTGCGCCGATGATCCGCAACCAGGGCGCGCAGCTGGTGCGCGGCTTTCATGCGCGCGACATCATGATGCAATACATGGCCAAGGCCGGCTCGCCGACGAAAGGCAAAGACGGCACGTCACACTATGGCGACATTGAAAAGCGCCAGATGGTTTCGCCCATCTCCATGCTGGGTGATCTGCTGCCGGTGATGGCCGGCGTTTCTCTGGGCGCGCGCATGCAGGGCAAAGAACTGGCGTGCCTCACGTGGATCGGCGATGGCGGACAATCTACGGGCGTGAGTTATGAAGGCATCAATTTTGCCGCCGTGCGCAAGCTGGGGCTGGTGCTGATTATTGAAAGCAATCTCTGGGCTTATTCCACACCCACGGAATATCAGGTCAACGTAAAAGACCTGGCCAATCGCGCGATTGGCTATGGCATGCCCGGCATCATCATTGACGGCACCGATGCCTGCCAGGTGTATGACGCGACCTATGAAGCGGTGGAACGCGCGCATCGAGGTGAAGGCCCGACCATGATCGAGGCCAAGCTGATGCGCATGAAAGG
>DASZMF010001051.1:0-3398 GCA_035552035.1 Candidatus Angelobacter sp. | reverse complement strand
ATTTTGCAATTTCGGTTCGACGGTGGCTGTGAAATAGCCTGACCGATGAAAGAAGTCCAGCAGGTTTGACTCTGACTCTTCCAGTTTTTCCTGTGAGTATGGCTCCTGCTTGGTGTAATTCGCGGTTTGCAGCAGCCGCGTATAGCTGAAAATTTTCTCCGCGCGAGAGAACGTATAAATCCCAAAATAAGCTGCCGGCTTCAAGACAAAAACCACGCGCACGCCTTCCGCCTGCGGTGACACCTGAACTTCCACATCTTTTACGCCAGCCTTCTTGAGCGCTGCCACGGTCTCATCTACTTTGGCTTGCTCAAAGGCCGCATTCACGGGCTGGGTGATCAGCGTGCGCAGTTGCTTGAGATTGCCATCCACTTGCCCGGCTAATTGAACTGAAGAGACCCGCTGCCCTTCATAGGAAATAGCTGACGTGGCCTGTATCTGCTGTGAGTGGAGCACGGACGGCACAAAGGTAAGCCCCACAGCCGTCGCCACGATCAAAGTGCCGATCCATCCGCAAAAATTTTTCATTGTGCCTGAGAGTCTCTCGCCATTCCCGCGGCCTGGGAGCCGCCTTCCGCTAACACGAACCCACATATGGGTTAGAGTGCCGGGAGAGAGTTCTTGTTGTATGAACAACCGTCTTCATTTCATTTGCTGGATTTCATTTGCGGACACACCAGCAGAGCTGCGGAGTCAGGCCGGCACTAGCGCGAAGGCTTGCAGTCCAACTTATCCACTGCATGGCTGCATCTAAATTTTCAGTTCGGGTAAGTTGACTTGAGGGGACTCTATGCTTTGGACGATTTTTGCGATTGTGCTGTTGTTGTGGCTTTTAGGATGGGGTTTTCACATTGCGGGCAGCTTGATCCATCTGCTTCTGGTGGTGGCGCTGGTGATCTTCCTGATTGAAATCATCACCGGACGAAGGGCCGCTATCTGAGCACACGCTCTCGCCATCGCGGCTTCTACCGGCTCTGTCGGGGCCTGGCTGACTTGTTCTTTAGCCAGCGTTCTTCTAGCAACCAGCGTTCTTCTAGCAACCAGCGTTCTTCTACCCAGCCGTCTTTTACCCAGCGGGCTTGGGGCTGGCCAGCTTCCGGTCAATTTCATTCAAGGCCTGCCGCAAGGATTCCGTATAGCGTTCGTTGGTGGAAGCCTCAATCTGGCTCACCACATACGCGCGAGAGAGTTTCAGGTTATCGCGCTCGATCTTGTCTTTCTTCTCGGCGTCAGTAAGTGTTCGTTTTTCGCCCGCAGCCTGCTCGTCTTTTGCCTCTTCCATTTGCGATTCCACCGATTTACTTTCCCAGCCTCTTGCCATACTCCAATTATAAAGATATTCGCGGATTCCGAGCTGCTTTCCTGCGCAGGAATTTATAATCCACGCACCATGAAAATTACTCTTATGCTGGCCTGTTTGGCGACCTTTCTCTGTTCCGCGGCACTGGCCCAGCCGCAAACTTCTCTCTCACCAGATCACCAGGCGGCGCACGATATTTTTAGAGAACTCATTGAGATCAACACCACTGACACGCCTGCCGGCAACGTAACAACAGCCGCAGAAGCCATGGCCGCGCGCTTTCGCGCCGCCGGATTTCCGGCTGAAGACGTGCAGGTGCTTGGCCCGCTGCCTAATAAAAAGAATCTGGTGGTACGCCTTCATGGACGCGGCGCGGGCAAGCCTATCCTTTTTCTGGCTCATCTGGATGTGGTAGAAGCGCTGCGTAAAGACTGGTCTATGGATCCTTTCAAGCTCAATGAGGTGGGCGGCTTCTTTTACGGTCGCGGCACCTCTGACATCAAAGACGGCGACACGCTGCTGGTGGCCAATTTTATCCGCCTCAAGAAAGAAGGCTGGGTTCCCGCGCGCGATCTCATCATCGCGCTCACAGCAGATGAGGAAGGCGGCGAATCGAACGGTGTGCAATGGCTCATCAAGAACCATCGCGAGTTGATTGATGCTGAATACTGCATCAACACTGACGCTGGCGATTTTGAAACCAAGAATGGCAAGCGTCTTCTTTTGGGCATGCAAACCAGCGAAAAGAATTATGTCGATTTCCGGCTGGAAGTAAAAAGCAACGGCGGACACAGTTCGCGTCCGGTAAAAGACAATGCTATCTACCATCTCGCACAAGGTCTTGCCCGCCTTGCCGACTTTGAGTTTCCAGTCAGCCTGAACGAAACTACGCGCGGCTACTTTGAGCGCACCGCGTCCCTGGAGGCGCCGGCCACCGGCGCAGATTTTCGCGCCGTGATTAGCTCCGATCAGACCACATCTGCAGCCGCCGCAAAACGTCTCAGCGAAGAGTCGCCACATTTCAACGCCCTTCTGCGCACCACCTGCGTGGCCACGCGCCTTGAAGGTGGGCATGCCAACAACGCCCTTCCCCAGACCGCAGCTGCCAACGTGAACTGCCGCATGCTGCCCCAGGATTCTCTACAAGATGTGCAAAGCACTCTGACGCGCATTCTTGGGGACAACAAAATTGCGGTAAGCATTGTGGGAGAAGCTGTGCCTGCGCCGGCTTCCGCAATTAATCCTGGGATTGTCAGCAAACTCGAAGCTCTCAGCGGCAAGCTCTATGGCGGCATTCCCATTGTGCCAGTCATGGACACCGGCGCCAGTGACGGAAAATATCTGCGCATTGCCGGCATTCCTTCTTATGGCGTCCCTGGCGTTTTTGGAGACGTGGACGATGATCGCGCACACGGCAAAGATGAACGCATTGGCGTAAAAGATTTTTACGATGGCGTGGATTTTTATTATGAATTCATCAAGTCTCTTGCAGGCGGACAATAAAATGCGATTCAGTTCGAGCCAATCCAGGAGAAGTCGCTAATGCCAGAGCAGCCTATTGCGACGGTCACCGTGCGGCGCTCAGAGCTTGCCTGCCCCGCACACTCGCTGAAGATGATGGCCAAGGCCGCCGCCAGTGAGTCCGACGAGGTAGTCTTTGATCTGGAAGACGGCTGCGCACCGTCGCAGAAGATTGCCGCACGCAAAACGCTGATTGAAGCTTTCAACACGCTGGACTTTCACGGCAAGATTCGCGCCTTCCGTCCCAACGGTATTCACACAAAGTTTTTCTATCGCGATGTAATTGAAGTGGTGGAAGCTGCCGGCAGCAAAATAGATGTCGTCATTCTTCCCAAAGTTCAAGATGCAACCGACGTACTCTTTGCCGATCTGTTACTCACACAAATCGAGCAGAACATCGGACTTCCTGTAGGGCGCATACGCCTGGAAGCCTTGATCGAAAGCGCAAAAGGCGTTTTGCATGCAGAGCAGATTGCTGCTTCTACTTCACGGCTGGCCGCGCTGATTTTTGGTGTGCTGGACTATGCGGGAAACATCGGTGCGCGCGATCCCATTCGCGAACAGTTCGCACTCTACC
>DASZMF010001050.1:0-4378 GCA_035552035.1 Candidatus Angelobacter sp. | reverse complement strand
CGATTCCTTTGCCTTTGGTCAAAGCAATCTCAATGCAGTTGGAAAGAAGGTCGTACTGGCGCAGAAGGTTTTGCTCTTGAATTCTTCTAAAAAGGTCGGGATTATCTTTTTCACGAACGGACATGTTTGGGAGAATAACTCCTCGTGGACGGCGGCTCCACAACGGTTTTTATAAGAGACGGAGTTTTTTAGATGTTTGTCTGACGCTTTCCTTAGTGATATTTTTAGCATCAGCAGGAGCATTGCCAAAAGCAAAACTGATTCTCTGCTCTGTTAGCTCTTCTTCGGTCACCTGGGTGTGGCGGGATTTTTCGAGGATTTTTTTCAATTCTGGATCGGCTTTGATATCTCCGAGAAATTGTTTTCTATCTGCCATTGGTGGGAATTGACCTTTCGGTTTTTGTTCAGCCTCGCTATGACGAATGTATCACTTAAGCCAACGTTGTCAATACATTACATTTGATTTATCTGTGGATTACTTAGATTCATCTTAAAAGGTGGCGCCATTTCCATTGCTAAATCGCTCAAATATAAAGCGCTGTTCCCATGTAGCCGAGGACAAATCACGACTGATCTAAATCAACGGAAATTCCCGTTGACAAATTGTGCGATGCAGCCACCTTAATAGAATGACCGCAGCTGCGATTATTGCGGTTTTTTCTTGCCGAACAGACCGCCCAGCACGCCTTTGACGTCGGGCTTTTGTCCCGCTGCCCCGCTCTTGCCGCCGACTGCCTGCATCAGGCCGTTCTGCAGATTTCCTTTTACGGCATCGCCCATGGCAGGGCGAAACTCCGGGCTGGAAGTCTTGCCCAGAATCAGGAATGGAATGCCGCTGTTCTGTGCTCCGCCAGTGATGCTGGAAAGACTGCCCAAAAGATTGCCAGCGCCGCCGGCAAGCTTGAGCAGCATTTTGAAATTGAGAGAGTTATCGCTGGCAATCACACCGTTGCCAGTCAGGTTCCCGAGCGATGGTACATCCAGCACAATGCTGTCTGCCTTGATTCCTTCAGGAGCAACGCGCAACGTTGAGCTAAAAGTTTGGATAAGCGTATCCGTGCTGCCGCCTTTGTTGCCGGTAAAGGCCGCAAGAGCGCCGAGCTTGGAGCTGAGGTTATAACCAGAAAGATGTGTGCCAGTAATGCTGAGGGGACCAGTAATCACCAGGCGGTCCAGCGGGCCTTCTGCAGCCAGGTCCATATTGATGTTGCCGCCCTGCAGCGATGTTCCGGAAGGCAGGACCACGCCGAAGGCAGGCAGCAAACCTTCAACGTCATTGACTGCCATGTTCTTTCCCTGGATCTTCAAATGAGCCAGCGTGTCTTCACCCTTGGTGTTGAGAGTGCCGCTGGCATTCGTCACGCTATTGCCGACGTGTACGTTTGCGTTAATCGTGCCAGTCTCAGCTTCCAGTGCGTAATCAGATTTGTAGTCGAGAGAGATGGCCTGTTTGGCCGGCTGTCCGCCCTTGATCACGCGCAAACTAGCAGCGTTGGCCTTGCCTTCTGAATGCAGTTTGTGGCCATCCGATTTCACCTGACCATCAAAGTCCAGAATGCCACCTATCCCAGAGCTGGGATCAACAAAACCGGTAGCTGCCAGATCAACGTGCTTGAGAGTAATTTTGGCGTCGAGCGGGCTCTTGGAAGAGTCCGTGGCGTTGATGGGCCCGGCCTGGCCTTCAAGGTTCAACGAGCCGCCACCCGGCATGGAAACTGAAAGAGTAAAAGGCATGGCAGTGGTGGCAGAAATATTGTGCGCCACCAGATTTACCTTCTGGTAAACGCTTTCTTTGCCGACTGAATGTCCGCTGCTGTGGCCTACTTTTACCGTTCCGTCTGTGATTTCAAACTTGTCCACGGAGACATCCGGCGTTTTTCCTGCGGGCTCAGGCGCGGTCTTTTGCGTTTGCGAGGGCTGGGCGGTGGCGCCCAGGGTGGAATAATTCCACTTGCCCGCCGCGTTCTCCAGCAGCGTGATCTCAGGACTCTGTATGGTGAGCGCCGTGACCTTGAGCTGTTTGGAGAAGATCAAAGGCATCAACTCCACGCCAACCTTTACTGACGCTGCATGCAGAAATGCGCCTTTGTTAAATGCCGGATCGTCAGCAATGGTGATCTCACTGGCTGAGGCGCCGCCACTGAAAATGGAAGCATCCAGCTTGCCGATGGTGACGGTGCGGTTGAGTGCTGTGGAGATCTTCTTTTCCAGGTCAGGTCGGAAACTGTCTACATTGATAAACAGCGGCACCAGCACCACGATGAGCAGAAGAACACCAACGATAACCCCGGCAATAACGAGCAAACGCTTCATAATGAGAAATGCTACCAGAAAGTCACTCAAATAGATGTTATTGACATGCCGCAAGGTTTGCTTGAGCATTGTGGATCTATGGCATTCAAGCGATTTCTAATCCTGCCAGCCTTCATGCTTGTAGCAGGTCTGGCTCTGGCGCAGACTGACCAGCCGGCGAAACCTGACCAAGCCAAGCCCGCACCATCGCCACAAGCAGAGCAGCAGGCCAAGCCCGACCAAACGCAGCCTGCTCAACCGCCGAAGCCGATACGCATCCGCATATCTTCGGGCATTGCAAGTAGTCTCAAAATTAAAGATGTGACACCGATATATCCAGATGCGGCTAAACAGAAAGGGATTGAGGGTGACGTAATTCTTGTTGCCACTATTAATACTGATGGGACGGTGGAAAACCTAAGAGTGGTACAGGGTAATCCCATTCTGACTGTGTCCGCACTGGATGCTGTAAGACAATGGAAATATAAGCCCTATATCTTGAATGGCAAACCAGCAGAAGCGGAAACCACAATCAAGATCCAGTTTCACATGAAGTGATGCAGCGGAGGAACTCACATGGAAAACAAGATCAAGATCGTCATGATTGCCGGATTACTTAGTCTTAGCTGTGCGTTAACAGCTCAGACTTCGCCTGCCCCGGCTCCGCAAAAAACGGGCACTGCTGCTGGTGCATCGACGCCCGGAATTCAAGGCGGATCAATCCTCTATGCCGAACTAGCCAGAACTCTGGACGCCAAAAAAGTTAAAGTGGGCGATACGGTCACAGCTCTGCTGCTGGCCGATATTATCTCGCATGGAAAGATTGTGGCCCATCGTGATTCAAAGCTGATTGGCCATGTCACGGAAGCGCAGGCGCGCAGCAAAGAAACTCCGGAATCGAGGCTGGGCGTTGTTTTTGAAAAAGTCATTCTTAAGGGCGGCCAGGAGTTGCCGTTCCATTCTATCTTGACGGCGTTGCATCCGCCGGATCGCCCCGCACTGGAGCCGCCGCCGAGCGGCCCAGCTCCACCCATCAATACTGTGACGGCAGTCAGCAAACGCTACTCTACCTCGAACACCATTGCCCCAGCCAGGCAAACCACTCCGTCCATGAGTCCAAGTGCCAACAAAGAGATGGACTCGAATTCCCAGGCACTGGCAGTAGGGGCACCCACAGACATTGAAGGATTGAGCCTGGCCACTGCTGGCGGCACGCAAGCGGTTGTCTCGCTCAACCGCACGGTAAAACTGGAAAGCGGCATTGTGATTGAATTGCGCATTACAGACGCGAATGGGAAGTAACCGGCTGGCCGATTTCTAGCTTCCATAGTTTTTCTGCAGATAGCCGGTGATCTCTGTTTCCAACTCTGCATAGCCTGCATGGATGGTGCTGCGCATCGCCGACTCCAGGCTCTGGCCTTCTCCCAGCCTTTGCAGCAGCCGCGCCACATCACTCAGCCCATACGTGTTGCGGATATACTCCACCGCCGCCAGACTTTCCGCGTAAGCCACTGAAGCCTCTGCTGTGCTGTAGCCCTGGAATTCGCCCTCCAACTGATTGAGCGGCACCTGATGGCCGGAGGCATACAGCGAAGCCAGCCGCTGGCCAAACGCTCCCGTTGACATTCCCTGCTCAAGTTCGGCAATGCCTTCATTGAGCCAGGCGGGCGCGTGGTTATGCGTAATCTGCGCGACGAATGAATGTGTCAACTCATGCCGCAAAACTGATGCCATCTCTGGCGTGACTGACTTGGCGCCGGAAATGGGAATACGAATCTTGCCGTCATTCAAGGCCGAGGTCCAGGCGGCTGCGTGAGTCACGTCAAAGAACGCTTCGTCTGTATACAGTGAAACAAAAATGTTTTTAGGCGTTACGCCCAGATCATTGCTCAGGTCGCGATAATCGCTTTCAAGTATGGCCAGAATCTGTGCGCGAAGAGAATCGGCGGCCTGCGAGCCTTCATAGCGCAATGTAAAGTGGCTGCTCTCCTGCTGGCGGAAATCCGCTTCCGTCCGCGATTCACGCTCCACGCGCTCCAGTAGCTGCTTCACACGTTCGTCGGCACGAAGCTGCAAAGACCGCTTG